>NZ_JAUETR010000001.1:1500000-1672500 GCF_032484785.1 Bradyrhizobium sp. SZCCHNS1050
GGTGAGCGAGGCCGGCTGCTCAGATCATTCCGAGCGCCTGCATATAGGTCTCGAGGATGCTTTCCTCTTCCTGGCGCTCGTTCGGGTCCTGCTTGCGCAGCCGGATGATCGTGCGCAGCGCCTTGACGTCGAAGCCATTGCCCTTGCTCTCGGCGTAGACGTCCTTGATGTCTTCGGAGATCGCCTTCTTCTCCTCCTCGAGACGCTCGATCCGCTCGATGATCGACTTGAGCTGGTCTACGGCAAAGCGGGTCGCGGGCGAGTCGTCGTCCTTCGCGGCGGCGGAGGTGGCCATCTGATACTCCTGAGTGGAACTCTGTGTCCAAGGAAGGCGCCAAAGGGCGCTGCGTGTTCGCCGCGACCCTCAAATCTGGCGTGCCCTGCGTCAAGGCGACATCGACCTCATCCACAGAGCGCCCACATCTTGTTGGCCTGTGCAGCGTCAAGCCCGCACAAGCCGCCCGCGCCGCTTGTGTTTCGTCGCCATCGCGCGCAGCACCCGATTCGCCGTTCGAAGCCCCTGCCAAGTCTCGGCTCGCGCGTGCAAAGGCAATGCAGCGCGTCTCCTGCGCGCTCGTTCCGGACTCAGTGGCCCGGATGCGCCTTCTTGAACGTTTCGTGCTGCTCGGCGCTCGCCTCGCGCTGGTACTTCGCCTTCCATTCCTCGTAGGGCATGCCGTAGACCGCCTCGCGGCTCTCGTCCCTGGTCATTGGCGCCCCCTGGGCGTCGGCGGCGTCCTTCAGCCAATTGGAGAGGCAGTTGCGGCAGAAGCCTGCCAGATTCATCAGATCGATGTTCTGAACGTCGGTTCTGGTCCGCAGATGCTCGACAAGCCGGCGAAAGGCGGCGGCTTCGAGCTCGGTCCGGGTGGTGCTGTCCATCGTCATCTCTTTGTTCCCTGTTCCGCGCCGTGACGGATGTCTGCTATATAATGAGGCTTCGTCGCAGATTTGGCCATATCGCAGCACCGTCAGGAGGAGCGAGGCGCTGGATCGCAGCGGCTTCGCACGAGATCGTCATGACGTTGACAGCCGCAGCCAAGCCCAGCGACATCGTTCAACGGTTGATATAGCGTCGCGCAATGATCCCGAAAATCTCCTCTCTCTTGCATCGCAATCCCTTCCGCCCCGGTTACGGACTGCTTTCGCTGCTTGGGTTGGCCGCGCTCTGTCTGTGGTCGTCCCCGGCGGCCGCCGATTTTCGGCTCTGCAACAACACCTCCAGCCGGGTCGGGATCGCCCTCGGCTACAAGGACGCCGAAGGCTGGACCACGGAAGGCTGGTGGAACGTGTCGTCACGCAGCTGCGAGACGCTGCTCAAGGGCACGCTGGTGGCGCGCTATTATTACATCTATGCGCTGGACTATGACCGCGGCGGTGAATGGTCGGGACAGGCCTTCATGTGCTCGCGTGACAAGGAATTCACCATCAAGGGCACCGACAATTGCCTGGCCCGAGGCTTCGACCGCACCGGCTTCTTCGAGGTCGACACCGGCGACCAGCGTGCCTGGACCGTGCAGCTCACGGAGGCCAATGAGCAGCCGGCGCAGCAGCGCGTTCCGGGTATCCCGGGCACGCTCGGGCCCGGAGGCAACGTCCCCGGTCTGCCGAATGGGCCGCAGGGCACGCCGCCGGCGGCCGCGCCGGCCCTGCCGCCAGGGCAAGCACCCAAGCCATGAGGCGGCTGCGACGCATCAAGATCCTCGCCACGCTCGGTCCCGCCTCCTCGGACAGCACGATGATTCGCAAGCTGTTCGAGGCCGGAGCCGACATCTTCAGGATCAACATGAGCCACACCTCGCACGACAAGTTGCGGGAGCTGGTGGCCACGATCCGCAGCGTGGAGGCGAGCTACGGCCGCCCGATCGGCATTCTGGTCGACCTCCAGGGCCCGAAGCTCAGGCTCGGCACCTTCGCCGAGGGCCCGGTTCAGCTCAACAACGGCCAGAGCTTCGTGCTCGATTCGGACAAGACGCCGGGCGATGTGACGCGGGTCCACCTGCCGCATCCGGAAATCCTGGCCGCCCTGCAGCCGGGACATGCGCTGCTGCTGGATGACGGCAAGGTGCGGCTGATCGCCGAGGAGACCTCGCCGACCCGCGCCGTCACCCGGGTCGTGATCGGCGGCAGGATGTCCGACCGCAAGGGCGTGAGCCTGCCGGACACCGACCTGCCGGTCTCGGCGATGACGCCGAAGGACCGCGCCGACCTCGATGCAGCCTTGAACGTCGGCATCGATTGGATCGCGCTGTCCTTCGTGCAGCGCGCGGACGACGTGCTGGAAGCCAAGAAGATCATCCGCGGCCGCGCCGCGGTGATGTCCAAGATCGAGAAGCCGCAGGCGATCGACCGGCTCAACGACATCGTCGATGTCTCCGATGCCTTGATGGTGGCGCGCGGCGATCTCGGCGTCGAGCTGCCGCTGGAGCGCGTGCCCGGACTGCAGAAGCAGATGACCCGGCTGGCGCGCCGCGCCGGCAAGCCGGTGGTGGTGGCGACGCAGATGCTGGAATCGATGATCCAGTCGCCGGTGCCGACCCGCGCCGAGGTCTCCGACGTCGCCACCGCCGTCTATGAAGGCGCCGACGCCATCATGCTGTCGGCCGAGTCGGCCGCCGGCAAATATCCGGTCGAGGCGGTGTCGACCATGAACCGCATCGGCGAGGAGGTCGAGCGCGACGTTGTCTACCGCTCCGTGATCGCGGCCCAACGGCCGGAGCCGGAATCGACCGCGGGCGACGCCATCGCCGAAGCCGCGCGGCAGATTGCGGAGAATCTCGATCTACCCACCATCATCTGCTGGACCTCGTCAGGCTCCACCGCCATCCGTGTCGCGCGCGAGCGGCCGAAGCCGCCGGTGGTCGCGATCACGCCCAACCTGGCGACCGGGCGCCGCTTGTCGGTCGTCTGGGGCGTGCACTGCGTGGTGGCCGAGGACGCGCGCGACCAGGACGACATGGTCGAGCGCGCCGGCTCGATCGCGTTCCGCGACGGCTTCGTCCGCGCCGGGCAGCGCGTCATCATCGTCGCCGGCGTGCCGCTCGGCACGCCCGGCACCACGAACATGGTGCGGATCGCCTATGTCGGGCCGTCGAGCGACGCCCATATCTGAGACGACCTATTGGATCGTATCGATCGCGCCCAATCCGGCCGTGGACGGGGGCTTGAGCCGCGCGATCACCGGACAGGCCTCGATGGCAATGCCGGCGGCGCCAGGAATGCGCTCGCAGCCACGCGACGCATCGATCTGGAGGTCGTAGTCGGCGAGCACCTCGAGCCGCGGCGGGTTGTCGGCCGGGCTTCTGGACAGATACAGCGCCCATACGCCTCCCGGCAGCGGGTTGGCGAGGCCGTTGCGAACCCGGCGGTCCAGCACGCCGCCAGGCACGATCGGCACCACGAGCTCGGACAACTGATAGACGCGCGAGCCCTGTGGCAGGAACGACGTGACGTAGCCGAGCGGCTTCTGCAGCAGCAGGAATGTCGCCGGACGCTGCAGGTTGGCCGCGAGCTGCGGCCGATAGGGGTCCGACCACGACCGCCGCATCCAGTCGGTCGGCTGCGACGCCAGCGCGATGCCGAGCGCGGCCATCACCGTGACGGCCTGCGTCGTCCGCCGCGATGGTGACGCGACCGGCCCAGCGTCTGCACGCCAAGCATCGACCAGGCGGATGAGCAGCAGCACGATCAGCGGCGCCGACAACAGCTCGAGCGGCATCAGATAGCGCTGGATCGAGAAGGCCAGCATCCACAGGACGTAGCTGAGCCAGAAGAAGATCAGGAGGCGCCGCTCGCGCAGCGGCAGCACTTCACGCCGCTGCCATAGGCCGGTGACGATCAGCGCGATGAGCAGCACGATCACGACGGCGAAACGCGGATCGCGGAACGGCCATTCCGACGAGGGATGCTTGCCGATCACCCAGTAGAACGGATAGGCGAGCGCATCGAGCACGCCGGACGGCATGAAGCGCGTATCGGCGATCGAGATCTGCGGCGCTTCGGACGAGCGGAAGACCGTGTTGTAGAATGGAAACAGCGGGCTGCCGTAGTCGCGCGCCATCTTCAGCGCCCACGGCCCCGCGGTCACGATCGCGCCGGCCGCACTGCCGGCCCCGAACGCGACGATCGCGCGCCACGGCCGCGCCACCAGCAGCAGCGACACGCCCGCTCCGACCAGAAACGTCGCATTGGTGAGCTTCAATCCCGTGGCCGCGCCGATCAGCAGGCCAGCGGCGACGAAACGTCGGCCGCGCTCATCGTCCTCCCCGAAGATCAGCGCGATGCCGGCGAGGATCGGAATGGTCGTGAGAATGTCGGCGAAGCTGGTGCCGACCTCGGACAGCGCCATCGGACTGAGGGCGGCGATGATGAGCGCGGCGCCGAGCGTGAACGCGTCAGCCGCGCGCCGGAGCAGCACGCGGGCGACCCAATAGACCAGCGCGAGATTGAGGCCGTGCAGCGCGCCCAGTGCGACGCCCCACCACGGCGCATCGAGCCCGTGGCGGACCGCGTAAGGCAGCAGGTAGATCAGCGGATTGAGGAAGCTCTGAAAGCCGCCGGGCGCCACATCGACATCGAAGCGACCATGCAGCAGCGCGAAGCCGGCATAGTCGTGATAGTTCTGCCAGTCCCAGTTGATATCCTCGCCGGCGAGATACGCATAGACGGCGCCGGCGGCGGCCGATCCGGCGATGACGAGGCGCGTCGCCAGAGGGTTGCGTGCAATCGACATCGTCCGAGGAGACACCTGGAGTGAGGCAAGGGCGGCCTCTCGCAGCGCGCCAGCCCCCACCATCGCCGCGACGGGTGAATCCTTGCTTAAGCGCGGCATTGCCCGACAGGCACGGGTGACGCGGACTACGCGCCGACCAGGCTCCTGACCGGCAGCACGGCCTGCACGACGAGACCGCGCGCACGCGCATCCATGACGCCGACCGCGCGCAGCGCCAGCAGGGTGACCGCCTGAACGGTGTCGCGGAGTTTGGCAGGGTCGTCGGGATTCTCGGTCGCCAGCGGCCCCACCAGCGCCTCGTGCAGCGCGCCGAGCAGCGCGGTCGCGGCCAACTGGGTGTCCTGCGCCGGAAGGTGGCCGGCACGGACGGCCGCGTCGATCCGCGAGGCGATCTCGCCGACGATCTCGCGGCGGCTCGCGATCCGTGACGCCGTCACGTCGACGTCGACCGGCTCGGCCAGGATACCCCAGGCAAGCTTGCGCTGCGACAGGATGTGCACTGCCACCGTGGATACCGCGGCAGCCAGGGCCGAGGACGGACCGGGCGCGGCATCGGCGGCGCGCCGGACGGCAGCGAGTTCGTCGCGCGAGACTTCCGCGATCAGCTCCGAGATCAGATCGGCCTTGGAAGGAAAGTAGCGATAGACGGTGCCGGCTGCGACATTGGCACGGATCGCCACCGGGGCGATCTGGACGGCCGACATGCCGCCTTCCGCAGCAGTCTCGCGAGCGGCTGCGAGAATCGCACTGCGGCGGGCCGCCAGCCGCTTCACGACCTGATGGGTTCGCCGATAGACCATGGCGTTTCTCGTCCCGGACGCGCTCGTCCAGGGCACCCGGCGAACGCTGGTTCAGTGTTTTTGGAGGATCGACCTCACAAATGGCTGGGAAGAACTGAACACTTGTTCACGCGATAAGACAAGAGAAATCATGACCCTGTGCCGCGTGATCGATACGTCAGGCGTGCGCGAGCGCCATGCCGGCGGGCGCCGGCTGCCGACGCCACCACGAGCCGGCGCGCGCCAGTACCAAGCCGGCCATGATCAGATTGGCGGCGAGCCCGAGCGGAATCCCGGACAGCATGAACGTGATCTGAAGCGCCGCGATGCTGCCGAGCGCGGGCAGCTCGTAGCGGCGAAAGCCCTCGGCGAGGCCGATCCGCACCAGCCACGCCACGGCGATGGCCTGAACCATCATGTCGTACATGAACAGGTAAGGCGTCGTCAGCAGCAGTCCGACGGCCAGCGCGGCCGCCTTCAGAGCATAGCGCACGGGGCTGCGCCACAGCATCACCAGCACGATCGCAACGGCCGCGGTCAGCACCCATTGGAAGGTCCAGCCGAGCGCTTCCGAGCCGCCGAAATAGCGGACCAGCGAAAACAGGCTCTGCAGCTTCCACCAGGTCGCCTTGCCCTCGGTCAGGAACGCCTGCGAGAACATCGGCAGCCAATGGAAGAAGGCCTGCCAACTCTCCAACCCGAAGGCGAGCCATGACAGCAGCGCCAGCACGATGGCGGTGACGCTCGCAGAGATGAAGGCTGTCCAGCGCTGGGTGGCGATCAGCACGATCGGGAAGAGCAGGCCATATTGCGGCTTGTAGGTCAGCAGGCCGAGACAGATCCCCGCCAGCACCGGCCGCACCGGCAGCAGATAGAGTGTGCCGCCGACGAGCGCGGCGGTGAGGCATCCGTTCTGCCCGACCAGAGCGTTCGAGAACAGGGCCGGAAAGCCGGCTGCGAGCAGCAGGCCGAAGCCGCGGCCGACGATCGCGCGCATCGCGAGCGCATAGGGAACGAAGCTGGCATAGACCCAGCCGACAAAGGCGAGCGTGTAGGGAAATTGCGCCAGGAACGCCGCGACGAACAGGAATGGCGGCGGGTAGTGCCAGGCGAAGTAGCCCGGAAAATCCTGCCGCAGCAGAGCGAGCTCGACCTGGCGCTGCACGTCCCAGTCCCAGGCCAGCGCCGGATGTCCCTGCAGCGCGAGCTTGCCGGCCGCCCAGACATTGACGAAGTCCGTCGGAATGCCGAGCCCGGCCTGGTCCCAGATCCAGGTGCCCGACCACAGTCCGGCCGGGAAGAACGAGGCGTTGATGCAGGCGAGCGCAAAGCAGGCCGCGAACAGGCCGAGCGGAACGTCACGACGCTGCGATGGGATCGCGGCGGCATCAGGATTGTCGGCCATCTGGACCTCGCCCCGCGCTGCATGGATGCATTCCCGATCGAGACATAGGCGCGGACGCTTGAAGAAGGCTTAAACGCGGGTAACGGCGCGCGACTGCCGGCGCCGCACCGATTGTTTACTCGCAAACTGTATCGCAGGGTCCGAATGCAACCAACGGCGGCAGGCCGGGGAGATCCCATGTTCGTTCATCGCGCTCTCATCGCACTGCTCGTCTGCGTCATTTGGCCGGCCGCAACCCGCGCCCAGGACAAGGGGCCCGTGCGCGTCTCCTCCGACGTCAGCTATGAATATCTGGCCCGCTGGGACGTCGCCCGGCTGAACACCATCCTCACCGTCGACACGCCGAAATTCGCGGGTCTTTCGGTGACCTACACCCCGGCCCGCAACGCCGTCCGGCTCTATCGCGTCACCTATGCGTCCGTCATCCCCGAGCGCGGAAACAAGCCGATCACGGCGAGCGGCCTGCTCGCAGTGCCCGAGACCGGCGAGACCAGCCTGCCGATGGTGTCCTATCAGCACGGCACGGTGTACGGGAAGCAGGAGGTGCCGTCGTTTCCGGAGCAGTCGCCCGAGACCCAGCTGATGATCGCGCAGTTCGCGGGACAAGGCTATCTGCTGATCGGCGCCGACTATTTCGGGATGGGCATCTCGACCGAGCCAGAAGGCTACATGGTGAAGGCCAGCCATCAGCAGGCCACCTACGACATGCTGCGGGCGAGCCGCGCCGTGCTCGACCAGATGAAGCTGACGAGCGCCAGGCTCGACATCGCCGGCTGGTCGCAAGGCGGCTTCGTGACCATGGCCTTTCTCGAGAAGCTCGAAAGCGCCGGCGTGCCGGTGACGGCGGCGGCGACCGCGAGCGCCCCTGTCGACGTGTCCGTGGCGCTCAACGGCTTCCTCAGCTTCCCGCGCAAGAACGACGCCGCCTGGGTCAATTCGCTGTTCATCCTGTCGGCGTTCGCGTTCGAGAACTACTATGCGGTGCCGGGGCTGGCGCGCTCCGTGATCAGCGACAGCTACTACGATGTGGCGCGCAAGGCCTATGAGCGCGAGCCCTTCAACGTCGCCGACGTCCCGACCGATCTGCACAAGCTGCTCAAGCCCGACTATTTCGATGCGGAGTATTTCGCGGCGTCGGCCTACGGCCGCCTGGTCGCGCAGACGCAGGCCTATCGCTGGATCATCAAGACGCCGGTGCGCAACTATTACGGTGAGACCGACGAGGCGATCTCGACCGGTCTCGGCCGCCTGGCGATGACCTACCAGCAGGCGATCGGGGCCGGTAACAGCAAGGTCGAGGCGGTGTCGACGGGACCGACCAGCCATCGCGGCACGTTCGCGACCGCCGTCCCGCAGTGGAAGGCCTGGTTCGACAAGCCGTGATGCGCGCGGCGCCGCTGGATGCGGTCCGCGGCAACCCCGTCAACACACGGACTTCTCCCACGCTCATAACCGCGGTTCGGACCACCGCCGGCACCGATCTCCAAGCAAACAAAAGGCCCGGCTGCAAGCCGGGCCTGTCGTTTCTCTTAATCTTCCGGATCAGACGGGCTGACCGCCGGATGTCCGTTGCATATCAACCCTGGCTCACGCCTGAGGCTGCGGCTCCAGGCCCGGATCGGGCCGCGGCCGCGGCTTGCCGGCCGGCGGCACGGCCGACGCGCGCGGCGTCGACGGCTCGATCGCCGATTCGCGGTTCGGCTTCTTGCCCTTCAGGAGGTCGTTGATCTCCTCGCCGGTCAGCGTCTCGTATTCGAGCAGCGCCTGGGCGATCGCTTCCCAATCGTCGCGCTTCTCGGTGATGATGCGGCGCGCCTCCTGCTCGCCGGCCTCGATCAGGCCGCGAATTTCGGAGTCGATCAGGCGGGCGGTATCGTCGGAGATGTTGGTCGAGCGCGCCACCGAATGGCCCAGGAACACCTCCTGCTCATTGCTCTGGTAGCGGACGCGGCCGAGCTTGTCGGACATGCCCCATTCCATCACCATCGCACGAGCGAGGTTGGTGGCCTGCTGGATGTCGCCGGTGGCGCCGTTGGTCACCTTCTCCGGACCGAACTTCTGCACCTCGGCCTCGCGGCCGCCGAACATCATCGCAAGCTTCGAGACGCACCACTCACGGGTATGCGAGTGACGGTCGGCCTCGGGCAGCGACTGCACCATGCCGAGCGCGCGGCCGCGCGGAATGATGGTCGCCTTGTGGATCGGGTCGTGGCTCGGGACGTTGAGGCCGACGATCGCATGTCCCGCCTCGTGATAGGCGGTCAGCATCTTCTCTTCCTCGGTCATGACCATCGAGCGGCGCTCGGCGCCCATCAGCACCTTGTCCTTGGCCTCCTCGAACTCGGACTGCGTTACCATCCGCTTGTTGCGGCGAGCGGCGGTCAGAGCAGCCTCGTTGACGAGGTTCATCAGGTCGGCGCCGGAGAAGCCGGGGGTGCCGCGGGCGATGGTCTTGAGGTTGACGTCCGGCGCCAGCGGCACCTTGCGGACGTGAACCTTGAGGATCTGCTCGCGGCCGATGATGTCGGGGTTCGAGACAACGACCTGGCGGTCGAAGCGGCCGGGACGCATCAGCGCCGGATCGAGCACGTCGGGCCGGTTGGTGGCCGCGATCAGGATCACGCCCTCATTGGCCTCGAAGCCGTCCATCTCGACCAGCAGCTGGTTGAGGGTCTGCTCGCGCTCGTCATTGCCGCCGCCGAGACCGGCGCCGCGATGACGACCGACAGCGTCGATCTCGTCGATGAAGATGATGCAGGGCGCGTTCTTCTTGGCCTGCTCGAACATGTCGCGGACGCGGCTGGCGCCGACGCCGACGAACATCTCGACGAAGTCAGAACCCGAAATGGTGAAGAACGGCACGTTGGCTTCGCCAGCGACGGCGCGCGCGATCAGCGTCTTGCCGGTGCCGGGAGGGCCGACCAGCAGCACGCCGCGCGGGATGCGGCCGCCGAGCCGCTGGAATTTGCCGGGATCGCGCAGGAATTCGACGATCTCCTGCAGGTCCTGCTTGGCCTCGTCGACGCCCGCGACATCCTCGAACGTCACCCGGCCATGCGCCTCGGTCAGCATCTTGGCGCGCGACTTGCCGAAGCCCATCGCCTTGCCGGCGCCGCCCTGCATCTGCCGGGAGAGGAAGATCCAGACGCCGATCAGCGCGATGAAGGGCAGCCACGACACCAGCAGCGACACGAACCACGGCACGTTGTCGCCGGGCGGCTTGGCCTGGATGTTGACCTTGGCGTCGTACAGGCGCTTCACGAGGTTCGGATCGCTCGGCGCGTAGGTCTGGAACGACGAGCCGTTCTTGAAGGTGCCGTGAATCTCCGGCCCCTGGATCACGACGTCGCGCACATTGCCCTGATCGACCTCGGTCAACAGCTGCGAGAAGTTGATGTCGGTCGACGACGCGCGTTGCCCCGGGTTCTGGAAGAGTGTGAACAGCGCCAACAGCAACAGGACAATAATGACCCAAAGGGCGAAATTGCGCAGATTGGCGTTCATCGATTTTCCTTCGTGGTCGCGCGGATCGCGGCCGTTCGTCCTCGGACTCATCCCTGGGTAGCCACGAGGGAATCCCCCGGTCGACCATCTCGTAATCTAGGTACCACTCGCCGCAATGCCAAGGGAACTAGAAAGGACTATTTATCGCATCCTAGCCCGATTCCCGCTCAAAAAATGGCGCGGGAAAGCGCCGCCAAGGCAGGTGGTTAAGCGTCCGCGAAGGCGGTGAACCGCTTCAGACCCCGCGCGACCGCCGCGGCGGCGCGGGCGTGATGCGGATCGTCTCTCTCGTCATGCTTACCAGTGCACCAGCCAGGGTCTGTTTTAGCCTGCCCGGAGCAGACGTACCACCATCTGCGATCTCCGCAAGAGTCCGGTCCAGCCGCGCCAGCAGCGACTCTGCCTTGCCGAGTTCCACGGGACCTTCGGTTCCAACGCGGTTGATCGCGCGCATCAGCAGCCGCAGCCTGATTTCGGCTGGAAGTGCGACAAAGGCGCGCGCCTCGAAGGTCTCGCCGTGAATCGCGCCCACCGGCCTGCTCCCGGCCGCGCGCAGTGCAAGATAGCGTTCGGCGCCATCCACCATCAATTCGATCGCGGCATTGGCCCGTCCGAGCCGGTCGGCCAGCGTCGCCAGCGTCCGGGCATCGCCGCCCTCGGCGGCCAGAGCCGGCATCAGGGCGCGCAGCCGCGGCCGGGTGAAGGCGGGATCTTGATTGGTCGGGTCATCTGCGAAGGGGATGCCGGCCGAGCGCAGCGTCGCCACCAGCCTGGCCTTGGCAACGTCGAGCAGAGGCCGCGCCAGCAACAGCCCTTCACGCTCGCTGAGCGGTGCCATCGCCGCGAGCCCCGCAATGCCGCTGCCGCGCAAGAGCCGCATCAGCACGGTCTCGGCCTGGTCGTCACGGGTGTGGGCGGTGACGACGTGTCCGGCGCCAGCCTGCCGCGCGGCGCGTGCCAGCAGGCGATATCGTGCCAGGCGCGCCGCTTCGGGAATCCCAGTGTCCGGCTTCTCATCGTTCCAGCGCAGGGTCCGATGTGGAATTGCCAGCCTGCGCGCGGTCTCCTTCACCATGCGGGCTTCACGGGCGGACTCGCGCCGCAGCGCATGGTCGACCGTCACGGCCACAAGGCGCGGCCCCTGCGCGAGCCCCGCGCGCCACTGCGCCGCGAGCCACATCAGAGCCATCGAATCCGGACCGCCCGACACGGCGAGCACCAGCGCGGGCGCCCCCGAAAGCGGGGCGAACAGGCGCTCGGCTTCGGCTGCGGAGATCGCAGGATCGGCTTCGGAACGGGCCTTGGACATGGCGCCGCAGCCTACCCGCCCCGCCGATTATAGGCGAGAGGCTACCCTCGCCCGGGGACGTTCAGCACTTCACCCGCTTCTGCTCGCGATCGACGGTCGCCTTCACGCCCGCCGAGGCGCGCGGATATTTACGCGTCACTTCGCCGAACGCGGCGCAGGCGGCCTCCTTCTCCTTCAGCGCGGCCAGCGACTGGCCGAGCCGGAGCAGCGCATCCGCCGCCTTGCCCGACTTCTCATATTTCGTCGTCACGGCGAGGAAGACCTCGGCGGCATCGCGATATTGCTGACGCTGGTAGAAGCTCTCGCCGAGCCAGTATTGCGCGTCGCCGACCATCGGATCGTTCGGATATTTCTGGGTGAAGTTGCGCATCGTCTGCTCGGCCAGCGCGTAGTCGCGGCGCTGCATGTAGCCGATGCCGAGGTCGTATTCGTCGCGCGGCGTCTGCCGCGGCGGCGCGGTCTCCAGTCCGCCAGCGCCGGGAGCGGCGGCCGGCGGAGCACCCTGGGGATAGCGACCGCCCGTGTTGGCGAGAGTCGTGGGATCGCCGGCGGGACGGCCGGCGGGCTGGCCGCCACCCGGCTGGATCGGCAACTGGCCGCCGCCGAGCGCTTGCGGGGCGCCGGGAGCCGTCGGATTCTGGCTCGGATCGAACGCATCGCCGCGGCGGCCCCGGCCAGGGGCCGCGGGCTCCTGGACGATTTGCACCGGCGCGCCGGCCTGCGGCTGCGCGTAGCCCGGCTGCTGCTGGGGATAGGCCTGTTGCGGCTGGCCGTACGGCTGCTGGCCATATTGCTGCTGGCCGTTGGCCGGCTGAGCAGCCTGGCCGTAGGCGGGATTGGCCTGCGCCGGCGCGGCCGCGGTCGGCTGCGCCGCGGCGGCGCCCCCAGGTGCTGCGCCCTGCAGTTGTCGCAGCCGGTCCTCGAGCTGGCGATTGCGATATTGCAGCTCCTCGTTCTGACCGGTCAGTTGCCGGAGCTGATTTTCGAGCCGCTGAATCCGGATCTCGGGATCATCATCATCGGTCTGGGCGAGCGCCCGCGACGAAAATGCCTGGCACGAAAAAATGACGAGCGCGGCGAGGATCGCGGCGGCGCTCCGTGGAAGAAACATGAACGACATGCTGCCCTGACGACCAGATCGGCGAGACGTTGAAAACAGGCCTGTGAGCGTGGCTGTAAAGCAGAAATGCGACGGATACAAATGACGTTCAAGCGAAGAAAAAACCAAGTCCGGCCGAGACCCGCCGACAACAAACGACGAAGCCGGCGTCGATGGGCGACGCCGGCTTCATCAGCAACGGATTCGTTCAGCTTTATGAACTGGCGTTCAGGACCGTGACCGCACGGCGGTTCTGCGACCAGCACGAGATGTCGTTACAGACCGCCACCGGCCGCTCCTTGCCGTAGGAGATCGTGCGCATGCGGCCCTGGTCGATGCCGCGCGACGCCAGGAAGTTGCGGACCGACTGCGCGCGCCGCGCGCCCAGCGCAATGTTGTACTCGCGGGTGCCGCGCTCGTCGGCGTGGCCCTCGATCGTGAAGGAGTAGCGCGGATAGCTCTGCAGCCACTGCGCCTGCTTCTCCAAGGTCGCGATCGCCTGCGGCGTGAGATCGGTCTGATCGCTCTCGAAGAAGACGCGATCGCCGACATTCACGACGAAGTCCTGCTGGCTGCCTGGAGTCGCAGCGCTGGCCATCGCCCCGTCGGCCCCGGTGAGATTCTTGTTGGCGCAGGCGCCCATCGACAGCGCCACGGCCAGCACGGCGGCCAACTTCAATCCCTGGAGGATACGCATCTGATATTTCATTCCCGGAGCCTCCACGCTCACGTTCTTAGACTGCCATCCGGTCTACAGGGCGATGGTTAAGCGAACGTTCCGTCAACCTTGATAGGGTCTTGCCGAACCCCGTCAAATGCTAACGAAACCCGAAAAGCGACCGCGATGGTTAATGGGTTGTAAATGTGGCGCCAGGGTGAAGGCAAGCCGCTCAGCGCCTGCAGCAGGGCGCTTTTTCGCTGATTTTTGCATCGCTGCCACGGTGCGAACCGGCCGGACGGCCGAACTGGCCCCGATATCGGCCGACGATCAGCCGGCCCTCGCGACCGCGTGAATCCTGAACGAATCAGTGAAGGCGTCCGGCGCCGGACGATCGAACAGCATCCGTCGCTCGAACGCGCTCGATCGCATGAACGGAAAGCGCTGGAACACGCGATCGCGGATCGAAGGATAATGCGCCGCCACCAGGCCGACCGGCTTGGTGAGGCCGGAGTAGAGCCGCGGTTCACCCCATGGTTCCTGCAGGAACACCTTCTTGTAGAACGCACGATGCTCGGGGCGCACGTTGGCGAGACCGATATCCGCATTGAAATGGGCGCAGGCAACGTAGCCGAGCCGGACGGTCACATAGGGAAGCGCCGGAAACAGCCGCGCCTTCTCATGGTCGGCGACGAACCGAGTCGGGTCGATGATGACCTTGCCGCGATCGAGCTCGGGATGCAGCAGGTCGGCGAACATGTCCGAGGACAGCGATCGGCGCCATTGCGAGTTCAGCACGCTGATGCGGATCGAGCTGTAGAGCTCGCCATTGACGTAGACGCCGAAGATGAAGCTGTTGGGAAGATCGTCATATTCGTCGCTGACGCGTTCGCTGGGCGACGGCAGGATGGCGCCTTCACGCAGGTAGGCGCGGTAGCGCAGCCGATAGATCTCGTCCTTGTCTTCAGCAGTCAACGCCAGTCGATAGTCCACGTTCTCCAGCACATCCGACTTCTGCTCAGCAACGGCACTCACTCTAGCCGCCGACTTCATCCGCAACCCCTTTTCACACAACTCCTACGAGCAGTATGAGCTTAACAGCGGGTTAATGCCGACGCAAAGCTTTCGCCGGTACAAAGTTAACGGCACGTAGAATCCCGGAGGCGTAACCGTGACTTACGGGATTGGATGCTACGCTGGACGATTGCTTCGGATCACTTGCGTATCAAATCGAAACGGATTCGCTTGGCATGCACGTGCGATGTTTCCGAACGATGCGACGTGGGGTTGTTACATTGCCATTCCCATACGAGCCATGCTCGGACCGGCGGGATGCTGCGCACAGAGCCGCCTTCAGCACTGGTCGGTCTTTCCCGGCACCACCGCATCAAGGCGGAGGTCGGGCGATCAAGCGATCGAACGTGTCCCGCCGGCGGCCGCGATCGCCCCGTCGCTCGAACGACGCCCATGCGATGCATTCAGGAGCTGCCGGATGCGGATGGCGGGGACGGGCCGGCTGAACAGATAGCCCTGCGCCTCGGTGACCGTACCGTCGGCGCTGACCAGTTCGAGCTGCTCGTTGGTCTCGATGCCCTCCACCACCACCGACATGCCGAGATCGGCGGACAATCTTGCGACACCGCGCAACAGGGTCAGCGGCCGATCGCTGTCGATGCCTTCGAGGAATGAGCGATCGATCTTGACCTTCTCCAACGGGAAATTGTGCAGATAGCTGAGGCTCGAATAGCCGGTGCCGAAATCATCGAGCGAAATACGGACCCCGAGCATGTGGAGCTGCGACAGCACATCGTGGGTGAGCTGAGTGTTGCGCAACAGCGAGGATTCGGTGATCTCGATCTCGAGCCGATGCGGCGGCAGCCCGGACACTTCGAGCGCGTAGCGGACCTCACTGAGCACATCGCGCTGATGGAACTGCTGCGGCGAGAAGTTGACGGCGACGCTGACCGCATCCGGCCATTTCATGCATTCCAGGCAGGCCTTGCGCAGGATCCAGCGGCCGAGATCGACGATCAGGCCCATGTCCTCGGCGACGGGAATGATGTCGACCGGCGAGACCGTGCCGCGCACCGGGTGGTTCCAGCGCAGCAGCGCCTCGCAGGTCGAGATCTTGCCGGACTTCAGGTTGACCAGCGGCTGGTAGAACAGCTCGAACTCCTCGTTCGCCAGCGCCTTGCGCAGGTCGAGCTCGAGGATGCGGCGTGCTTCCACCGTCTGGGCGAGTTCATCGCGGAAGAAGCAGAAGGTGCCGCGTCCCTCCGCCTTGGCGCGATACAGCGCCATGTCGGCATTCTTCAGCAGGGTGTCGGCGCTGATCCCCGGCGCGGTCATGGCGATGCCGACACTGGCGCCGATCTCGACCAGGTGATTGTCGATCTTGTAGCGCTCGCTGAGCTGGTCGACGATCCGGCGCGCCAGCATCGCCGCGTCGTCGTTGGAGCGGATGTTGCGCTGGAACACCACGAACTCGTCGCCGCCGAAGCGCGCGACGAAGTCTTCAGGACGCAGCATGTCGCGCAGCCGCTCGGAGACCGCGCAGAGCAGTTGATCGCCGCAGGGGTGGCCGAGCGTGTCGTTGACCTGCTTGAAGCGGTCGAGATCGACGAACAGCAGCGCGGACAATTCGCCGTGCCGCTGCGGAATCCTGAGCAGCCGTTCGATCTCGTCGCGGAAGCTGACGCGGTTCGGCAAGGTCGTGAGCTCGTCGTAGCGCGCCAGATGCGAGATGCGCGCCTCGGCATGCCGGCGCTCGGTGATGTCCTCGAGCAGGACCACGGCGCCGCCGTCGGCCATCGGCTGGAAGGTCCAGGACAGCGACCGGTCGCGCGCGACGTCGGGATCGCTGGTAATGACATTATGGGTCTTGGTGTGCTCGATCTCGGCCAGGATCAGCCGGCCGCTCGAAGCGGAGATCGAGCCTGCAATCACGCAGGCGTTGATGATGTCGGCCGCCTTGCCGCCACGCTGCAGGATGTCATCCGGCAGGCTCATCATCTGGCCGAAGCGATGGTTCATCACGGCCAGACGCCCGTCGGAGCGGAACATGCACAGGCCGTGCGGCATGTTGTTCAGGGCCGTATCGAACTGCTTGGCCAGTGCGGCCTCGCTTTCGCGCGCCACGAAGGCCTGGACGAAGATCCGCTGCAGGTTGGTCGAGATGTGTTTCAGCGACACGAAGAACAGGACGCAGAACGCCGCCATGCCCAGGTAATAAGGGCTGCCGTGGATCGCGAGGGCCACTGCGAGCGGTCCGCAGGCGAGCAGGATCTGGACGTGGAAGATCCAGGGCCGCCCGTAGGTCCGGCCCGCGCCCGCCGACATGTAGCAGAGCGTCACCGTGATCGCGATCAGGTGCACCACCGGGTCGCTGTTGTCGACCAGGGCGACCACGCACCAGACGCCGAGCACCAGCGCATAGATCATGGCGCCGATCTGGTAGCGAACCTCCCAGCGCTCGACCGCCTCCTGCGTGAGGCGGCCGTTGTCGCACAGGCTTCGATAGTAGCGCATGTCGAGCGAACGGAACGCCCCTGCGATGATCAGCATCGCGGCACACGGCCACAGATTGACGTCGCCGCTCTTGATCGCGGTCATGACGGCGGCGACGGCGGCGCAGAGTGCGCCGGCGAACATCGGGCCGGGATCCTGGAAGAGGGAGTCGACGAGAGCCGCCTGGATCGCAGGCGACAACTTTCGATCGTCTTCTCCGTTCTGAGTGGCAAGCTGCATTCGTGCGCACGCGTCCTGTTCGGTGCACAAACATTACCGCTCGCAGGTGAAGTCTTTCTGAGGGAACATCGTTAGCGGAGCGTTTCCGCGTTCGCGAAGTGCACGAATTCGCTCGAAAATTCAGAGAACTAGGCAAACACTACCCGGCTACTACAACTAATAGTTCTGCCTTTCCATAGAACACGCATCGCGCGACTGGAAAAATCGCGTCCACCACGACGTGAGCGGGCCCAGAGGCTCGCTCCATCACGACAGCAGCGGCGACCAGGCCGGATCCGAGGCGAAGCCCGGCGTCGGCACCTTCTGCTCGAAGCGGCCGGAGACGTCGATCGAATATAGCGACGGACCAGCGGTGCCGCCGGGGTCACGGAAGAACATCAGCACGCGGCCGTTGGGCGAGAAGGTCGGCCCTTCGTTGTGGAAGCCGGCGGTGAGGATGCGCTCGCCCGAGCCGTCCGTCTTCATGATGCCGATCGCGAACTGGCCGCCGCCCTGCTTGGTGAAGGCGATGAAGTCGCCACGCGGCGACCACACCGGCGTCGAGTAGCTGCCCTCGCCGAACGAGATGCGCTGCGCTGCGCCGCCACTGGAGGACATCACGTAGATCTGCGGTTTGCCGCCGCGATCGCTTTCAAAGCAGATCTGGCTGCCGTCCGGCGAGTAGCACGGCGAGGTGTCGATCGCCGGCGTGTCGGTGAGCCGCGTCGTCGTGCGCGAGCGCAGATCCATCACGAACAGGTTGGAGTTGCCGCCCTGCTGGAGGCTGAGGATGATGCGCTGGCCGTCCGGCGAGAACCGCGGCGAGAACGACATGCCGGGGAAGTTGCCGACGATCTCGCGCTGGCCGGTCTCGATGTTGAACAGATAGACCCTCGGGTCACCCTGCCCGAACTCCATGTAGGTGATTTCCTGGCTCGACGGCGAGAACCGCGGCGTCAGCACGAGGTCGGCGCCGCGGGTGAGGTAGCGGACGTTGGCACCGTCCTGATCCATCAGCGCGAGCCGCTTGACGCGCCGCTCGGACGGGCCGCTCTCGTCGACGAACACGACGCGGCTGTCGAAATAGCCCTTCTCGCCGGTCATCTGGGTGTAGATCTGGTCCGAGATGATATGTGCGATGCGCCGCCAGTATTCCGGCGCCGTCACATATTGCTGGCCGGTGAGCTGCTGGCCCGAGTTCGGGTCCCACAGCCGAAACTCGGCCTTCAGCCGCCCGTCCGGCTGCCGCGTCGCGCGGCCGGTGACGAGCCCGCGCAGATCGAGCGGCTTCCAGCTCGCGAATTGCGGCGGGGCCTCGAAATTGCTGATGCGCTCGGGAAAGGCGGCCGGGTCCACCGGCGCGAACAACCCGCTGCGCTTGAAATTGTTGGTAATCACCTGTGCGATACCGTTGCCGACATCGGCGTCACCGGCACCGCCGGGCACGAAGGGCGGAATCGCGATCGGGATCGGCTTGAACTCGCCGGGGCCGATAATCACACGTTGCGCGAACGCGGGCCCCGCGCCCAAGGCTGCCATGGCGGCTCCTCCGCCCAGCAGAACCTGGCGCCGCGTGGTGGATCCTGTCTTGCGCGTCGGAGGTGTCGTCAAGTTCGGCCTCGCATCGAATTCATCATTTTGAGGTTGAATGTCGCGGGTATCAACTTCCACTCATTGTACCGGTTCTTCGGCAGAAACGCGTAGGGCGCACAGTTCTCGACCGCACGCTTGGCATTTTCCGCCATGGCCAGGCTGACGGTACGGGACGGTCCGGTCATGCCGACGACGGCGGGAGCAGCAAAGAGCGATCCATCCGGCCGTAGCTGGATATCGAGATCAACGGAGATCTTGTCTTCATCCACGCCGCTATAGGGCGCATTGAAGCAGCGGGTGACCGCCTCCTGGAACGCGGCCTGCCAGCTCGCGACATTGGCCTCTGCCGTTCCTCGCACCGAGCCCAGCGCCGCATTCGCATTGATCTCGGATCCCGTGACCGCCTGCCGCGTCGGATCTTTCTGATTGATCAAGCTCGCCATCTTCTCGGCGTCGAACTTGCGCTCGCTCTTGTGCTTGGGCGGCTCCGGCGGCGCGGCGGCGGCCTGCGGCTTCGGCGGCTGCTTCGCCTTGTCCTTGTTGAGCACGCTGGCGATCTGGTCCGGATTGAACGGGTCCGGCTTCTTCTCCTCCGGCTTCGGCTTCTCGGCCGGCGCGGGCTTCGGCGGCTCCGGCTTCTTCTCGGCCACCGGCTTCGGCGTATCCGGCTGCTTCTCGACCGGCTTCGGCGGATCGGGCTTCTTCTCGACCGGCTTCTCCGGCTTGGGCTGCGGCTCAGGCGCGGCGTCGGTCTCGGTGACCTGCTTGGTATCGACCTTGCCGACGATGTCCTCGGTCGGCTTCTTCTCGCCGATCTTGTCGGCCAGCAGCTTCTGGGATTCCTTCTTGCCCATCAGCGCGCCGGCCTTGGCCTTCGAGCTGTTGTCCTCCGAGATCACGTCGACCGGCACAAGGTCCTCCGGCGGCGCCACCATCGAGCGCGCGGAGAAGCTGAACAGGCCCCAGCACAGCACGAGCACGTGCAGGGCGACGGACAGCACTGTCCCCTTGCGCGTGCGCACGAACCGGATGAGGTCCTTCGACGTCATGAGCCCTGATCCGGCAGCACGACGATGCTGGCGCGATAGCCGGCATCGCGCGCCAGGCCCAGCACCTTCATCATGTCGGAGTAGCAGGCGTCGCGATCGCCGCGGATCTTGACGACGTTGTCGCCGCCGCCGGCGCCCGCCTCCTTCATCGCCTTGATCTTCGGCCCAAGCTCGTTGATCGCGATCGGCGAGTCACCGAGATACACGTCCACCTTCGACGCGCAGCCGCCGCCGGTCTTCTTCACGGTGACCTCGAGCGGCGGCTTGGCGTCGGCCGTCGAGGCCGAGCCGCCTTGCGCCTGGGGCAGGTCGACCTGGATGTTGACGGTGAGCAGCGGCGCCGCGACCATGAAGATGATCAGCAGCACCAGCATGACGTCGACCATCGGCGTGACGTTGATCTCCGCCATCACGGCCGCCTTGCGCCGACCGCGGCGACCACCGCCGCCGGACGCGCTGCCCATGCTCATGCCCATGCTGTGGTACTCACGATCCGGATGCCACTATACCTGCCCTCATCCCCGCTCGTCGATCTGACGGGACAAGATGGCCGAAAATTCATCTGCGAAGCCTTCCAACCGCTGCGCCTGCCGGTTCACCTCCGAAGAGAACTTGTTGTAGAAAATCGTCGCCGGGATGGCCGCGATCAGGCCGATGGCAGTGGCGAACAGCGCCTCCGCGATGCCCGGCGCGACCACCGCCAGCGAGGTGTTCTTGGAAGCCGCGATCGCCTGGAAGCTGGTCATGATGCCCCAGACCGTGCCGAACAGACCGACGAACGGGCCGGCGGAACCGACCGTGGCGAGCACCAGGAGACGGCGTTCCAGCCGCTCGACCTCGCGCGCGATCGACACGTTCATCACCTTCTCGATGCGCATCTGCAGGCCGGCGAAGGAGCGCGCGTGGCCCTCGAACGAGCGCTTCCACTCGCGCATCGCCGCCACGAAGCACGCCGCCATGGATTGCGTCGGCTTCGCCGATAGCACCCGGTACAGCTCCTCGATGGATTCTCCGGACCAGAAGGCCTGCTCGAACCGGTCCATCGAGCGACGGGTCCGCGAGAACAGGAACATCTTGTCGATCGCAATCGCCCAGACCCAGATCGAGCAGGAGATCAGGCCGAGCATGATGATCCGAACTACCCAGCCGGCATTGCCGAACAGATCGATCAGGGACAGGCCGCCGCTATCGACAGACATCTGCAGTATCCTCTCAACCAATCATCCCGGGATGCCCGGGACCATGCAGCCGCCGTTCCATGCCGGATGCCGTCGCGGCGGAAAGCGCCTGCGCGAGAAAACCCTGAACTGATCGCTTTAAGAGGCCCGCCGAAGCCATAAGCGGCCTGCTTCCTCTGCCAACGTGTCAAAACAAGGGCTCTTGGCGCGCGTAAGCGCCCCTTAACCAAACCCCCTCCGGGGTTAAGGCGGGGTTACCGCGGAGTATTGCCGAGGTCAAAGGTCCAGCCGGACCAGCCAGATAGAGCCTTTGTGATCAGCCGCTTGACCGTTTTGGCCGGCGGCGGACAGCGGCCAGCCGCCGCAGGCGGGCGGTATCGGAGAACGCAAAACGCCCGCCGGCGGGGGAACCGCAGGCGGGCGTCTTGTGCCGTCAGGGCGGGGGCTGAAAGCCCTGCGGCGTCAGGTGAGAGGCGATCAGCTCTGCGGCTGGTCGTTCGGCGGGGTCGGACGCGGCTTGTGCTGGGCCATGAACGCGTCGAACTCCTCCTTGTCCTTGGCGTGGCGCAGCCGGGTCAGGAAGTCACGGAACTCCTGCTGCTCCTCTTCGAGCCGCCGCAGGGTCTCCATGCGGTACTCGTCGAAGGCGCGGTTGCCGCTCGAAGCCGGCTGCGAGAAACCGAAGCCGAAGCCGCGGCGCTCCATCTTGTCGCGCATGCGGTCCATCTTCCACTGCATCCGTTCCATCTTGTTCGACCAGCGATCGCCGCCGTTCCAGCACGACATCTTTCTGCTCCCGAGTGTGAAAAAGAGAAGGGCAAGTCCGATCGGCCACCAGATGATGAAGCCGAGCACGGTCACGGCGATCCAGCCGGGATGCCAGGGCGACTCCATCATGCGGGGCCGGTACCTCTGCTCCTCCTCCGAACCGCGCCAACGATTGACATCTGCGGTGTAGGCCATCTCCCTCTCCATTCGCGGCGCCATGCCGTGTGAATGTAAATAACATTTACATAGCTAGCTCAACCCGGGATTTTGTCAAGGCGACCGCCTGACGCGTCGCTCGAATTATTTTTCGGCGTTCTTTGAACCTTATTTCGGGCGGCCCCAGGGCCCTGCCGGCTTGTCATCGTCCGGCAGCGGCGGCGGCTCGGCAGCGGAGGACGGCGCAGGCCGGCGGTCGGTCGGGAAGCCGAGCCCGCGCAGATAGATCAGCAGCTCGGCCTCCAGCAGCTCCTCGGGCGACATCGGCAGCTTGCGCCGGGCGGCATCGCCGCGCGCGAACAGCGAGGCGATGCCATGCGCCATCGACCAGATGTGCAGCGCCATCATCAGGGCCGGCGGCCGCGGCATCCCGGGCGGCGCCAGCGCCGCCAGCCGCTCCGCCGCGGCCCGAATGACGCCGAAAGCGCGCTCACCCGCCGCCAACAGGCCCGCGGTGGAGTCCGCCGGCACGCCGGATTCGAACATCGCCGAGTAGAACGCAGGCTCCGAACGGGCAAATGCCAGATACGCCTTGCCGACGCGCTCGAACGCCGTGACGGTGTCGGGCCGGCCGTCGTCCCACGCCGCCGAGAGCTGCGCCTCGAACTGCTCGAAGCCGCGCTGGGCGATGCTCGACAGCAGTTCGTCGCGATCGCGGAAGTGGCGATAGGGCGCGGCCGGGCTGACGCCGGCCATGCGGGCCGCATCGGCAAAGGTGAAGCCGGCAGCCCCCTTCTGCGCGATCAGGTCGAGCGCCGCCTGCAGCAGCGCCTCCTTGAGGTTACCGTGATGATAGCCGCGCTCGGCGCGGCGCTCTTCCTTGCGCCAGCTCATGTAAATGGCTTTTACATGAGCCGGGTCGAAGGAAGCCAGCGACTTTTGGGCGGGGTCAGCCGCCGACTTCCGGGACGCTCTATCGCGCCGTTCGGTTAAGCCCCCGCGAACAGGTGCCACCCTCGCCCCTTGAGGGCCCCCGCAAGGGGCAGGGTGGCACCGAAGTCGCCGCGGGATCAGCGCGCCCGGCACAAACGCCGGGCGCCCGCAGCAAGCGGGACGTTCACCTCAGCCGACGTGCTCCGCCCTGCAGGCCGCTCAACTAGCCGCCCGGAATCGGCAGCACCGGCATGATCTCGACCCGCTCGCCCGGGAAGATCGCAAAATGCGGATGGTTGACGAACATCTTCGCGGCATCCTCGTGCGACGCGGCGCGGACCACGGTGAACGCGCCCATCTCGTTGGCGATGTCGTTGACGCCGCCCTTGTCGACCCGCTTGGTCTTGCCGAGCGGCCCGCCCATCGCGACGATCGCGTCCTTGTGTTGGTCCACCCAGGCATGCCAGGCCGCCATGCCCTGCTGTCCCCTGGCATTGCGCTCCGTCTCGGACAGCGCCTCCCAGGCTTTCCAGACCGGACTGGTCTTGCTGCCGAGAAAGACGGCGAGATAGGTGTTGCTGTTGTCGCTCATTGCACTTCCCTCTCCTGCTGTGAAACGGATCGATCAGACACGGCCGGCATGCGGCAGCTCGGCGAAGCCCGCCGCCGCCTGCTGCACCTCCTCGGAAAAGTCGGCCATCTCCTGGACCTGGCGAATCTCGATGATCTCGTTGTCCGAGGCCGGGCACTGCCTGGCCCAGGCGATCGCCTCGTCGCGCGAGGCGACCTCGATCATCCAATAGCCGCCGAGCACCTCCTTGGCCTCCGCGAACGGGCCGTCGGTCACCACAGGCTTGCCGCCCGCGAACGAGACCCGCGCCCCCATCGACAGCGGATGCAGGCCCTCCAACGTGATCAGCACGCCGGCGTCCTTCAGGGCCTCGTTGTAGCGCATCATCGCTTTGACACGCTCGGGATCGAGCTGCACGTCCGGCGGCGCACTCTCGTAGCCGAGCGGGATCATCAGCATCATGAATCGCATCGCGTTTCTCCTCCTCTCCTGATCAGGGTCGGTTCAGCTCCTGGCGGCCTGCGCACGCAGCCGTTCGACCCGCTCACGCAATTCGGGCGTGAACGTCTCGCCGAAATCCTCCGCGGCATAGACCTGGCGGATCTCGATCTCGCCGCTCGGGAACGGCGCCCGCTTCATGTGCTCGATCACCTCCTCGAGCGAGCCGGCCTTGAGCATCCAGAAGCCCGCCGCGAGATCGCGGGAGAGATCGAACGGACCGCGCGCGACGCTCGGCGTCCCGTTCGAGAAGTCGATGCGCGCCCCCTTCGCGGTCGGATGCAGGCCCTCGCCGGCCTCCATCATGCCGGCCTTCACCAAGCCCTCGTTGAACCGGCCCATCGCCGCGAACTCCTCGGTGGTCGGCAGGATTCCGGCTTCCGTGTCCCTGGTCGCCTTCACGATCACCATGAACCGCATGGTTGCTCTCCCCTGATGCTGTCTGGCAGGACTGCCCTGCCCTCATCAGTAGGACGATCCGGCCCCGGTACGGCCGACACGCTCCCGCAATTATTTTGGCCGGGTTCCCGGTTCAGCCCGGCTCTTGCGGGAACATGTGGAAATAAGGCTCGGCCTCGGCGAGCACCCGCGCGACGGAGGGCCGCGTCTTGAGCCGGTCGAGATAGGCAGTGACCCCAGGCAGCCCATCACCCAGCGGCTCCACTCTGTCGGCGTAGAACAGCGCCGGCAAGGCCGCGCAATCCGCCAGGGTGAAAGGGTCGCCCATCGCCCAGCCACGCGGCGGCAGCTCGGCCTCGAGCATGGCGTAGGACGTGCGCAGCCGGCTTCGAGCGTCGGCGACGCCGAGCGGATCGCGGGCATCGGCCGGCCGCAGCCGGTCGAACACGACGGTCTGCGTCGGCATGTGCAGATAGAGGTCGAGAAAGCGATCGCGTAGACGTGTCCGCAAGGCGAGATCGGGATCATCGGGAATGAAGCGCGTCCTGCCCGCATAGTGCTGGTCGAGATACTCGATGATGATGCTCGATTCCGGAATCGTGCGCTGCTCATCGCGCAGCACGGGAAATTTACCGACCGGCCACAGCTTCAAGAACGCCGCGCGCTCATCCGCGTCCCCGAGATTGATCAGCTTCGGCGTGAACGAAACGTCGTTCTCATATAGCGCGATCAGCACCTTCCAGCAGAACGACGACAGCGGATGATAGTAAAGGGTCAGGGACATCGTACGCTCCTGCTGAGTTGAGTGAGAACAAGTCGTTTGGTCCCGAACGCGCGGCCGCAGGGAGGTGCGCTCCCACGGACCGTTGTTCACGGGGAGAGGGTTGAGCTGAGGCGCTAGAGGCACGGGTGGTGTGAGTGGAAAGACCTGCGCTGCCCCCGGAACCCGGAGCGCGCCGCGAGATATGGGCTCACACGCCCCGAACGGGGGCATAGCGCGCGATGACAACGCCGTTGGACAGCGCCCGGCTGTCGATCAGGCTGAGCTTCAAGGCCTGCCCCGGCTTGAACAGCGGCCGTCCGGCGCCAAGCACGCGCGGATTGATCGCGATTCGAAGCTCATCGATCAGGTCGTGTGCCACGAGCGTCGAGCCGAGGTCGGCGCTGCCGAACAGGAACAGGTCCTTGGCATTCTCCTGCTTGAGCTTGTCGACCTCGGCCGCGAGCTGCGGACCCAGCAGATGCGCGTTCGACCATGCCAGGCGAGATAGCGTGCGGGAGGCAACATATTTGGGGATGCTGTTCATGACGTCGGCGATCACGCCCTTCTCGGTCGGCCAATAGCCGGCCATCAGATCGTAGGTCACCCGGCCGAACAGCAATCCGCCCGCCTCGTGCAGTTGCGTCTCGGAGATCTGCTCCAGCTCCGGGCCCCACACATCCTCGTGCCAGGAGATGTCGCCGTTCGGGCCCGCAACCATGCCGTCCAGCGTCATCATGTTCCACATCACCAGCCTCGCCATCGACTGCCTCTCCCTAACTGCTTTCATTTTGCAAGCAGTTGGAGAATGCCCAGACCGGTGCAATATTGCAAGCGGTTTATGCGCGATCCCTGCTCACGAGACTTCGATGTCCGACCCTCAGCGCTCCCGCTGCCCGATCAACCTGTCGCTCGAAGTGGTGGGGGATAAATGGAGCCTCTTGATCATCCGCGACATGATGTTCGGAAATCGCCGGCACTATCGCGAGCTGCTCGGCGGCTCGGAGGAGGGCATCTCCTCGAACATTCTCGCCGACCGGCTGAAGACGCTGCTCGCGGCCGGCATCATCAGCCGTGCGGACGATCCGAGCCACAAGCAGAAGGGCATCTATTCCCTGACCGAGCAGGGCATCGAGCTGTTGCCGATCCTCGCGCAGATGGCGGGCTGGGGTTACAAGTATCTGCCCGTCTCGGAGGAGCTCGGCATCCGCGCCAAGCTATTGATGGAAGGCGGCCCGAAGATGTGGGCCGAATTCATGGACGAGCTGCGCGAAACCCATCTCGGCGCGAAACGGCGCAGGAGGGCTGGACCGAGCGTCGGCGAGCGGCTGCAGGCAGCTTACCAGAAGGTCGTCGCTGCCAAGAAGGCCGAGGCAGGCGGCCGATGATCGCACGCCTCGCGACGCGCACGGATCGTGCGCGCCGCTTCCCGCATCAGAACCGCGTGTTGTCGGCCCTGTAGCGCGATGATTTGCGCGGGGCGCGTTCGGGGGCCTGCTCGAGCTGCGCGATCGGACGGCGATAGGTCTCGGCGCGACGCAGCCAGCCCGCCTCCCACACGCGGTTCGAGGGCAGATTGCGAACCCGCTGCTGCAGCACGACCTGCACCGCGTCGGAATATTCGGCGAGCACGGCCTTGGACTCGGTGGTGGTGCCGTTCATCTTGAGCAGCACCTGCTTGAGACCCCAGCCCTGGCGCTGGCCCGTCTCCTTGTCCACGGCCGTCTCGGACGGATTAGTGCCCTCGCCCTTGAAGTTGATGTAGTCGATCAGCGGGTAGAGATCGTTGGAGGCGCGCACGACTCGCGAATATTGCGCGACGATGTGCTCGCGTTCGGCGCTGTCGGGCGTGTTGGCGAGGATCTTGTCCATCGCGCCTTGCGCACGCGCCACCAGGAACTGCGTCTGCTCCGCAATCGTGTCGAGCAGGAACTGCCGCAATTGCCGCATTTGCGGCGAGTTGAAATTCCGCTTGAAGTCGGCCCGGCTGGTCCACGGGCATGCCGGAATCGGCGTCTTGTCGAGCCATGCAGGCAACGGCGTCTTGCCCTTGCGCAGAAATGCGATCAGCCCCGGAAAACCCTCTTCATAAGGCGGCTTCGCGGTGGACGGGTACCAGATGAAATGCCCGATTCCCAGCGAGGCGAATTCTTCACCCGCATTCCACGACGTGATCGCGTCGCGCCGTCCCCCGGCCTCGTTGAGCCAGATCCTGCGGCCGATCATCTGCGCGACGTCGGCCGGCAGCGCGCGCTGAGGCACCGACAGATTCTTCGTGGTCTTGGCGTCGCTCCGCGGGTCGCCCTTGCGCTCGGCCGCGATCGGCTTCGCACGCTCGGTCGGTGGAACGACCACTTTCAGAGCCGGCGTCTGCACGTCCGACGGCCGCCCCACCGTCTCGGGCTCCGCCGTCTGCGGCTGCTGCGGCGGCGCGACATCGTGCGCAGCCTGCTCGGTCTCTGCCGGTTTCGCAGCAACGCTGCCATCCGCTCCGACGGCGCCGGACGCCGCGAGCCCGAGGACAATGCACGACAACAGCAGCGCGCCGCACCCGCGCCACAGACCATTCGACCCGTGCGACGAAGCGTGCAGCTCCGTGGTTCTGACGAGGGTGATTCGCCGGCTGATGAATAGATCGCCCATGTCGATTCTACCGAGACTCTTAAACTCTACGCCACCGGTTCAGATTCGTCCCGGACACGTCCGAGAGCCACCCGACGACGAGCAAATCAGCCGACGGCGGGACTGTCCAATTCCACGGGGGAACGCGCCTGGAGAGGCGGCTCTTTTCCTGAAGACTTTCAAGTCGATCACCCTTGTCCAGTGCTTCCCGTAAAAAATCCCTCTTTCGCCTTTCCGGAATTCATGCTCCTTTAGCCACGTCCTGTTCCCGATCGAGAGGGACGTTTCGCGGTCGTCACGAACGTGGGGAGCAGGATGCGGTGAACGCGTCGATGTTGCAGCGTGGAGCATGATTCGGAACCGGAGGCCGTTGACGGCTATTGCGCCACAGCTTTCCGACAAGATCATGCTCATATGAGGACACGCAGACGAACAACGCGGCGCGTACGGCGAAATCATGTGGTCCCTGGCATCCCGATGCTGATGCCGTGTCCGATGCGGGAGCGTATTGTGGCGGAAACGGGGGCAAAACAGCCGGTCCCCGGGCATCGCGCAGGGAGGGCCGGGATGTCTCAGCCGAATCTGTGGTTCCTGCCCCGTGCATTTTTCCCGCGGGGGCCATGGGGCGGGCAAGCTCCCGGTCTTCCCTGCGCCCTCCGACCCGAGAGGGAGGCCAGGGCGAGCATGACTCGGGTGCTTCGACACCGCGAGAACGCGAATTGACGTCGTCGTTACCACCCCTGGCTGTTTGACAACGCCCACGAAACTCGCTGGCTATACGCATCGCGCGGAGCTGGATTGAACGTACACTGACAGATGTGACGGCCTTCACAGCCGATCCGCGCAGCGCATGTTAGGACTCAACGACGAGAAGAGCCGGGCTGCCGGCCCGAGGAGTCGACCGCCGTGACGGAAACATCGACGACGACGCTGACTGACAAGGTCGCCCTGATCACCGGGGCGGCACGCGGCATCGGGCTGGCGACGGCAAAGAGATTTCTGCACGAGGGCTGGCGCGTGGCGCTTCTCGACATCGAGAAGACGCTGCTCGACGACGCCACATCGGCACTCAAATCCCCCGATCGAACGCTCGCGCTGCATTGCGACGTCGCGGACGCGGCGATGGTCGCCGATGCGTTGGCGCGCATTGCCGGCCGTTTCGGTCGTCTCGATGCACTGGTCAACAATGCCGGCGTGGCGCGTTTCGCCCCGATCATGGAAACCAGCGAAGCCGACTGGCAACGCATCCTCGACGTCAACCTGACCGGGCCGTTTCTGTGCACGCGCGCCGCGGTGCCGCTGATGCGCGAGCACGGCGGCACCATCGTCAACATCACCTCGATTTCAGCCGTCCGCGCCTCGACGCTGCGCTCCGCCTACGGCACCAGCAAGGCGGCGCTGGCGCATCTGACCAAGCAGCTCGCGGTCGAGCTCGCTTCCACCGGCATCCGCGTCAACGCGGTGGCGCCGGGCCCGGTGGAGACCGCGATGGCCAAGGACGTGCACACGCCGGAGATCCGCGCCGACTATCACGACGCCATTCCACTCAACCGTTACGGCCTCGAGGACGAGCTCGCCGAGGCGATCTTGTTTCTCAGCTCCGAACGCTCCAGCTATATCACCGGACAGATCCTGGCCGTCGATGGCGGCTTCGATGCCGCGGGAATCGGATTGCCGACCTTGCGCGGCCAACGCAGGAACACATGAAACGATGCCGAGCCGGACGCGCATCATCCTGACCTTGCTGCTCGCCGTCCTCTTGTGGGGGATCGCGACGATGCTGGCGCGCGCCGACGTCCGCATCATCTCCTCGCCCGGCGGCGAGGTGGGACCGTTCCTCGATCTGTTCGAGAAGGTGCGCGCCTCCGGGGAGCGTGTCATCATCGACGGTCCCTGCCTGTCGGCCTGCACGCTGGTGCTCAGCGTCGTGCCCGAGGACCGCATCTGCGTGACGCAGCGAGCCTCCCTCGGCTTCCACGCCGCACGCTCGGTCGACCGGCGCGGCCGCGTTTATGCGGAACCCGAAGCCTCCAAGCTGGTGCTGCAGACCTATCCCACGCCGGTGCGCGGCTGGATCGAGCGCCGCGGCGGCCTGACGTCGCGGCTTCTGTTGTTGCGCGGGCGCGAGCTCAAGGCGATGTACCCCTCGTGCCGCTAGCGGCGTCACGCCGCGTAGCCTTCCGCCGGGGAATTGATCATCCACGGAATGCCGAAGCGATCGACGCCCATGCCGAAGCCCTTCGACCAGAAGGTCTTGCCAAACGGCATGGTGACGGCACCGCCTTCGAGGAGCGCGTTGAACTTGCGCTCGGCCTCGGCCGGATCCGCGATCTGGAGCGAGACCGAGATTCCGTGCGGCTTGCCTTGATAATATTCGGGCGGCGAATCCGAGGCCATCAGGACGCCTCCGCCGATCGAGAAGCGGACATGCATGATCCTGTCCTTGTGCTCCGGCGCACACGGCATCTCCGGCGGCGCCTCGCCGTTGCGCATCATCATCTCGATCTTGGCGCCGAGCACCTCGCGGTAGTGCTTGAGCGCCTGCTCGCAATCGCCGTTGAACGTCAGATAGGGACAGATCATCGTCATCCTCCTTGGTTGAAAGATCATTCGTCAGCGCGGCAGCGGCAGCGGCAGCGGCAGCGGCAGCGGCAGCAGCGCGCGCAGCCGGCGATCGCGCAGCCACAAGCCGCCCCACAGCATCAGCCCGAGATAGAGGCCGAACAGGACGTGGCTGAACAGCGGACTGCCGATGCGGACATGAGAAGCGATGGCGCCGCCGAGATAGCCTGTCAGCAGGATCGCCCCGACGAACGACGTCGCCGGCAACGCATAGAGCACGGTGCAGACGATCGTGATCAGACCGAGCGCGCGGGCCGTGCCGTCACTCGCGCCATAGCCCATCTGATCCAGCGTCTGGGTGACGACGGACAGAGGGACGAGCTTGATCGCGCCGTCGAACAGCAGGAACAGGGTCACCAGCCCACTCAGGATGCGGCCGCTCCACAATTCGGCGCGCGAGACCGGTTCTTCCAAGGTGATCGTCGTCATCTGCAGCTCCTCCCCGTAATGCTGCTCCAAGGACGAATGAAGGAGCGTGCCGCCGACAGCCCGGTTCAAGATTTTGGATCGAATCTCAGCGGAATGTCACTGGCCGACCTGGACCTGAGCCGTTGCGCTGTCGCGCATCAGGCGATCGAGCTGCATGCGGATATGCGCGGCCTCCGCCGAGCTGTGCGCCAGCGCGATGGCGCGGTCGAAGGCGGTCCGTGCCTCGTCGGCGCGTCCGAGCTGCATCAGCAGCGCGCCGCGCACGCCGAAGAAATAGAAATAGTTGGCGAGCCGCCCTTCGAGCGGCCCGATCAGGTCGAGCGCCGCCCCGGCGCCGCGGACCTTGGACACCGCAACGGCGCGGTTGAGCGTCACCACCGGCGAGGGCTGCACCACTTCCAGCGCGCCATAGAGCAGGTCGATCTGCGTCCAGTCGGTGTCCTCCGGACGCGCGGCGCGTGAATGCAGCGCCGCGATCGCCGCCTGGATCTGGTACGGACCGCTGCGGCGATGGCGCATCGCCTTGTCGATCAGGGCTGTGCCTTCCGCGATCATCGGCTGGTTCCACAGCGAGCGATCCTGATCCTCCAGAAGAATCGGCAATCCCTCGGCGTCGAAGCGGGCGGCGGAGCGGGCGTGCTGCAACAGCAGCAGCGCCGTCAGCCCCATGATTTCGGGCTCGCTCGGAAACAGCCGCAGCAGCAACCGCGCCAGCCGGATCGCCTCCTCGGACAGCGGCTGGCGCTGCGCGGCGGTCTCGCCGCTGGCCGAATAGCCCTCGTTGAAGATCAGGTAGACCATGGCGGCGACCGCGGTCAGGCGCTCCGACCGCTCGACCGCGCCAGGGGTCTCGAACGGCACGTTCGCCTGCGCGACGCGCGCCTTGGCGCGGGTGATGCGCTGCTCCATGGCGGCCTCGCTGACCAGGAAGGCCCGGGCGATCTGCTTCACCGTCAGTCCGGACACCACGCGCAGCGCCAGCGCGATCTGCTGCGTCGCGGGCAGATCCTTGTGGCAGCAGATGAACAGCAGGCGGAGGATGTCGTCGCGATAATGCGAGCCGTCGAGCCGGTCGGCCAGCGCGCTCTCGGCGTCGTCGAGATCCGAGATCGCCTCGTCCTCCGGCAGCGGCTGCTCGCGGCGGACACGGCGGACGTCATCGATGGCCGCGTTGCGTCCGACCATGATCAGCCACGCCGCGGGATCGCGCGGCGGCCCATTCTGGGGCCAGCTCTTCAGCGCGCGCAGGCAGGCGTTCTGGAATGCCTCCTCCGCCGTGTCGAGGTCGCGGAAATAGCGCAGCAGCGCGCCGACGGCCTGGGGACGTGCTGATGTCAGGGCTGCATCGATCCAGGCCGTATCGGTCATGCCAGCGCTCCACCCGGCCTGAACGTGCCGACGGGACGGATCTCGTAGGAGCCGCCTGGATTGGCCTCACCGAGCTCGCGCGCGACCTCGAGCGCCTCGTCGAGATTGGCACAGTCGACGAGATAGAAGCCGAGCAGTTGCTCCTTGGTCTCGGCATAGGGGCCGTCGATGACGAGCGGCGGATCCTCCTTCCGGAGCGTCGTCGCGGCCGTGGTCGGCAGCAGCCGCGCCACCGGCCCGAGCCGCCCCTGCTTGGCGAGCTTCTCCTGGATGACCGCAAGCTTGGCCATGACCGCGGCATCCTGGTCCTTGCTCCAGGCGCAGACGACATCCTCGTCATGATAGCAGAGCAGCGCATACAGCATCGGAAGTCATCTCCATTCGTCTTCAAGACGGCGGAGTATGCCTCCGGCCGACAGACCCACGAAGTATTTTCGCGGGTTCCGCCTGCAGGAACAAGCCGCCTACCAAGAGATGCCGTACTTGGCCGCGATGTTGCGCGCCCGCGTCTCCTGCGCGCTCTCGCGCGGCTGCCTGGCTCGGCCCGTCTGGCGCTGCGACTGGCCTTGGCCCTGCCCCTGACCTTGCCCTGCGGCACCTTGGCCGCCCGCACCTTGCGCCATGCCGTCCGCGGCGCCCTGTTGACTGGCGGCCTGCGGCTGACCGCCGCCCTTGCCAATGGAAATGCCGTTGGCCGACAGGATCGACCCGACATCGATGGTCTGAGCCTGGACCGAGGCGGATGCGATGACGAAAGCGGCGGCGAGAAGCAATTTGCGCATGACGATGTCTCCGTGTTGATGGCTGGAGATTGGCCTGCGCGCGCGATCTGGTATGTGGAACACGTCACATAAGCTCGAGGACCCCCTGATGACCAAAGGCGCGCTGGCGCTCCTGATCCATGGCGGCACCGATAACTGGTCGCCGCAGCGCTGGAAGGCGCGTTTCGACGACGTCTGCGGCGACCGCCCGGTGGTGCTGCTGCCGGATGCGAGCCTCGATCCGGCGGAGGTGCACTACGCCGCGGTGTGGAAGCCGGTCCCCGGCGAGCTCGCCGGCTTCCCGAACCTGCGCGTGATCTTCAATCTCGGCGCGGGCGTCGACGCACTGATGGCCGACAAGACGCTGCCGAGCGTGCCGCTGGTCCGGGTCGCGGTCGATGATCTTACGGCGCGGATGACCGAATATGTCGTGCTGCACGTGCTGATGCATCATCGGCAGGAGCTGTATCTGCGCGAGTCGCAGCGCGTGAAGCGCTGGGCGCCCAAGTATCAATGGCCGGCGGCCGCGATCGGAGTCGGTATTCTCGGACTGGGTACGCTCGGCATCGATGCGGCCGAAGTGCTCAAGCGGCTCGGCTTCCAGGTCGCCGGCTGGAGCCGCAGCGAAAAGCAGGCGGACGGCATCGAGTGCTTCCACGGTGCGGCGCAGCTGGATGCGTTCCTGGCGCGGACCGACATTTTGGTGTCGCTGCTACCGCTGACGCCCGACACGCGCGGCATTCTCGATCGCAAGATGTTCGCGAGGCTTCGGCGCAGCTCGCCGCTCGGCGCCCCCGTCATGATCAATGCCGGGCGCGGCGGCCTGCAGAACGAGGCCGACATCCTCGCCTGCCTCGACGACGGCACACTTGGTTCGGTCTCGCTCGACGTGTTCGGCCAGGAGCCGCTGCCGGTCGACAGCCCGTTCTGGAGCCACCCGAAGGTGGTGCTGACGCCGCACAATGCGGCCGACACCGACGCCGACGCGATCTCGCGCTACGTCGCCGAGCAGATCGCGACCTTCGAGGCCGGCGGGGCGCTGCGCAATCTGGTCGATCGCGTCAGGGGATATTGAACCGCTATTTGTTGCCGACCATCACATCGATCGCGCCGGCGACGATCGCCTCCAGCTCCTGACGCGGCGCCCGCGCGCGCGCCCGGACAGCGATCGAGTGGATCGTCGCCGACGCCAGACGCGCCAACACGACGGGATCGGCGTCGGCCGGCAGCTCGCCTTTTTCCTTGGCGCGGCGGAAGCAATGCGCAAACGCCTTGTCGAGCTCGGTCAGCGCGTTCTGCACCATGGCGCGGATGTCGGGGTCGGCGACAGCCTCCGAGCCCGCCGTCATCACCGTGAAGCAGCCGCGCGGTCCCTCCTCGCCCGACAGATAGATGTCGAGCGCCGTGGCGAAGATCTGCTCGAGCTGCCGTCGCACCGGCCAATCGTTACTGAAGACGTCGCCCATGAGGGCGCGGGCATTGTCGCGATAGCGCTGATAGCTCTTGATGTAGAGCTCGCGCTTGTCGCCGAACGCGCCATAGAGGCTCGGCCGGTTCATGCCGGTGGCGGCGCTGAGATCGTCGAGCGAGGTCGCGGCGAAGCCGGTCGACCGGAACAGGTCGAGCGCCTTGCCGAGCGCGACATCCGGCTCATACGCCCGCGGCCTCCCGCGCCGCTTCGGCTGGTCGGGGGCACCCGCCTTTTCTATCGGACGGTCGCCTTGCGGCGGCCCTTTCTTTTTTTGTACCATTTCGCACTAAATTCCTTGACCGAGCCCATATTATGCGAGACAGTATAAAAATCAACCAATGCTCCGGTCCGGAGCCCGAGGGAGACGTCCATGGACCTGTATTTCTCGCCGCTCGCCTGCTCGCTCGCCACCCGCATCGCGCTCTACGAAGCCGGCGCGAAGGCGAACTATCTCGAGGTCGATCCCAAGACCAAGATCGTCCTCAACGACGGCTCCGATTTCCGCGCCGTCAACCCGCTCGGGCTCGTCCCGACGCTCCGCACCGATGACGGCGACCTGCTGACCGAGAACGCCGCGATCCTGCAATATGTCGCCGATCGCTTCCCCGAGGCGAAGCTCGGCACCGGCCCCGGCATGGACCGCAGCCGGCTGCATCAATGGCTCTGCTTCATCGGCACCGAGCTGCACAAGGGCCTGTTCATTCCGATCCTCGACAAGACCGCGCCCGAGGAAATGAAGGCTCATGTCCTGAAAAAAAACCTGTCGCGGCTCGATCATCTCGAGAACCATCTGCGGGATCGCGACTATCTGCTCGATCATTTCACGGTCGCCGACGCGTATCTCGTCACCGTGATCAACTGGACCATGGCAACGCCGCCGGTCCAGCTCGCGAGATGGCCGGCCGTGAAGGCGTACTACGAGCGCCTGCGCGCGCGGCCGTCGATCGCCCGTGCCATCGCCGAGGAGTTCGAGCTCTACAAGACGGAACTGGCGCGGCATAAGGCAGCGGCCTAGGAACAGGCAGCCTGGGAACATACGAGTCTCATCTCCCTCGATTGGGAGATGAGACCTCTTCATGGGGAAGATGAACCATCGCTCATTGACCGCTTCTCCACCGCGCCGGATGCTTGACCGCGATCATTCCGGGTTGCAATCCTCGAATCGCAGGAGGATTGCACGTGGCAACCACATCCGTACGAGACCGATTGCTGGCGGACCGGCGCGCGCTGCTCGATCTGGGCACGCGCAACCGGCTCGTGCACATCCCGCTCAAGACCAAGACCATCCGCACCATCGACATCGTCGGCGCGCGCTCTGCTGCGCTCTTCGAGCTTCTCGGCGAAGGCAAGCGCTTCACGTTCCTTCCGACGAAGGCAGAGACTGCGGAGGCGGAAGGCACCCTGCCCTTGAGCGTGCCGGCACCTCGATCCGACACGCCGACCACCAAGGTGGACCAGGAAGGTGATGATTCGGAGTCGCAGACGCGGCAGCCGGACACCCGGCTCAGGACCCGGCTGTCATCGGAGGCGCTGCAGAAGCGCCTGCTGGATATCTGGTACGACGCACGAACGCTCGAGGAAGAACAGGGCGTCAATATCCTCTATCTCGCCTTCGGGCTGCTGAGATGGTTCGAGGACGACAAATCCGATGTCGAGCGCTTCGCACCGCTCGTCCTGCTGCCCGTCCGCCTGGAACGCAGCAGCGCCGCCGATCGGTTTCACCTGGTCTCGCGCGCTGAGCCGCCGTCGCCGAACCTCTCGCTCCAGGCCAAGCTCGACGCCGAATTCGGACTCAAGATCGAGGATTTTGGCGACGAGGACGACGTCGACATCGCGACCTATCTTGCCGGCGTCGCGGAGACGGTCGCCACCAAGCAGCGGTGGGAGGTCAGGGCGGACGCGATCGTTCTCGGCTTCTTCTCGTTCTCCAAGTTCCTGATGTATCGCGATCTGGATCCCGAGAATTGGCCGGCAGATGGTGGCCTTGATCGTCACCCCCTCATCGCAGCGCTGCTTCAGGACGGCTTCGAGGGCGCGGAGCCGATCGTGGCCGACGACGGAAAGATCGATTCCGTCATCCAACCAGTGGCGATGAACCATGTCGTCGATGCGGATTCATCGCAGGCCGTGGTAATCGAGGAAGTGGTCCGCGGACGCGACCTCGTCGTCAAGGGACCGCCTGGAACCGGCAAATCGCAGACCATCACCAACATCATCGCGTCGGCTGCCGCCGAGGGGAAAACGGTGCTGTTCGTCGCCGAGAAGATGGCGGCGCTCGAGGTCGTGCACCGGCGGTTGAAGCATGTCGGTCTCGGCGCGCTCGCGCTGGAGCTGCACTCCAACAAGGCCAACAAGCGCGTTCTGCTCGAAGAGCTGAAACGCTGCAAATCGGCTGAGGTCCCGGTCCCGCGCGGCGAAGCCACGCTGGTGCAGCGCCTGACCGACAGCCGGGACGGCCTCAACCGGCATGCGGAGATGATGCACCAGCCGCATCAGCCGAGCGAGCTGACACCGTTCAGGCTGCTGGGTCATCTCGTGCGCTCTGGGGACAACTCCGCGCAGCATCCCTATCCGTTGCAGGGCGCCCCCTCCTGGTCTCCTCTGGATCTGGAGCGGCGGCGTGAGCTGATCGCCGAACTCGCCGAACGAATTGCGGCCGACGGCGCGCCGCACCTGCATCCCTGGCGCGGTGTCGGCCGCGACGCGCTCGATCCAGCCGAGATGACCGAGCTGCGAAAATCGCTCGACGACATTTCGAACGTTGTCGGCAGCGTATCCACTGGCGCGGCCCGCCTCGGCACGCTGCTCGATCTCCCGCCGCCCGCCACCTTGGCCGATGCCGCGGCGATACTCGCCTTCGCCGAGGCCGCGGCCGCGATGCCGGAGTGCGATCGGACGTCCTTCCGCGACGGCGTCTGGAGCCAGACCGGACTCATCACGGACATCATCGACAAGGGGCTGCGTTACGCGAAATTGAGGACGGCCTTCGAGAGCGCCTTCGTCGAGGCCGCCTGGGATGCGCCGATCGCCGAGTGCCGCAAGGTCATCGCCGAGAAGGGCCGCTCCTGGCTGCGCCTGCTCAGCCCGCGCTATCGCGAGCAGGTGGCGCTGCTGGCCTCGTACCTGAAGGTGCCGATGCCGAAAACGCTGGAGCAGCGGCTCCTGCTGCTCGACGGCCTCATCGCGGCGCAAGCCGCACGCCGGTCCTTCGCGGAGGTCGAAGCTGCCGGCAGCACCGCATTCGGAACGGCGTGGCAGAAGGAACGGTCGGACTGGGATGCGTTGTCCAGATTGGCGACCTGGTGGAGTGCATTCCCCAAGCCGTTCGCAAACGACGAAACGCGCCAGCGGCTGACGCAGCTGGCCTTGTCGGCCGATGATCGGCAATCGATCGAACAGCTCAACCACGACCTCGCAAGTCTGAGGTCCGGCCTCGGCAGGCTGATCGACTCTCTCCAGCTGGAGCCTGCCCGCATCCCGCTCGAGGCCGGCGACCAGATCCGGTTGGACGGCCTGTCGCAGACTTTGTCGGAGTGGCAGAACGCGACCGAGCGCCTCACCCGCTGGATCGCATTCATGGACCGGGTCCGCCTTGCGCGCGCGCAAGGCCTCGCCGCGCTGGTCGACCGCACGCTCGATGGCTCCTTGCCAGGCGAAGCGCTCGAAGCCGCCTTCGACCGGTCCTATTACGACGCCATGCGCAGCGTGATCTTCGCCGACCATCCTGAACTGAAACGTTTCGACGGCGAATCGCACGATCGGCTGGTCGATGGCTTCCGCAAGCTCGACGTCGCACGGATGCAACTGGCCCGCGATCAGATCGCCCACGAGCATGCCGCGGCCCTGCCGCGCAACGCCGGCGGCATCGGGCCGCTCGGTGTGCTGAACGGCGAGCTTGCCAAGAAGCGCAATCATCTGCCCATCCGCCAGCTCCTGGAACGGGCCGGTCCGGTCATTCAGCAGATCAAGCCGATCTTCCTGATGAGCCCGCTGTCGGTGGCACAGTTCCTCAAGCCTGGCGCGATCGCCTTCGATCTTCTGGTGGTCGACGAGGCCTCGCAGATCGAGCCGGTCGACGCGCTCGGCGCGGTCGCGCGCTGCCGGCAGATCGTGGTCGTCGGTGACGAGCGGCAGCTGCCGCCGACGCGCTTCTTCGCGAAGCTGACAGGTAACGACGACGAGGACAATGACGACGAGGATCAGCCGACCTTCCAGGTCAAGGACGCCGAGAGCATTCTCGACCTCTGCCTTGCCAAGGGCCTGTCGCATCGGATGCTGAACTGGCACTATCGCAGCAAGCACCAGTCGCTGATCGCCGTTTCCAACAAGCAGTTCTACGACAACCGGCTGTTCATCGTGCCGAGCCCGTACGACGCCGTCGCGGGAATGGGATTGAAGTTCAACTACACCCCCGATGCGCACTACGAACGCGGCAGCAGCCGGACCAACCCCAGGGAAGCGCGGCTCGTCGCCGAGGCCGTCATGCGCCATGCGCGCGAGACCCCGGACCGCAGCCTTGGCGTCGCGACCTTCTCGGTGGCGCAGCGCCAGGCGATCCAGGATCAGCTCGAAATCCTTCGTAAGGAAAACCCGGCAACGGAGAGCTTCTTCGTCCGCGGGGCCAGCGAACCGTTCTTCGTGAAGAACCTCGAGAACATCCAGGGCGACGAACGCGACGTCATCTTCATCTCCATCGGCTATGGGAGAACGAAGGAAGGTTTCGTCTCGATGAGCTTCGGCCCCCTCAACTCGGACGGAGGCGAGCGCCGGCTGAACGTGCTGATCTCGCGCGCCAAGCTCCGATGCGAGGTGTTCTCGTCGATCACCGGCGACGACATCGACCTGTCGCGCGCCAAGGGCCGCGGCATCGCGGCCCTGAAGACGTTCCTGACCTTCGCGCAGACGGGGCAGCTCGGCATCGCGCAGGAGACCGGGCGCGATCCCGACTCGGTGTTCGAGGAGCAGGTCGCCGCAAGGCTGCGGGCGCTCGGCCACGACGTGAAGACCCAGATCGGCACCGCCGGATTCTTCGTCGACCTCGCCGTCGTCGATCCCGACAAGCCGGGCCGCTTCCTGCTCGGAATCGAATGCGACGGCGCCCAGTACCATGCGTCTCGTTCGGCGCGAGACCGCGACCGCCTGCGGCAGAATGTGCTGGAAGCGCATGGCTGGGTGCTGCATCGCATCTGGTCGACCGACTGGTTTCTCCGTCCCAAGGAGGAAACCGAGAAAGTCCTCCGCGCGATCGACGCTGCGAAGGCGCATTGGCGGGACATCGACCAAGGGGCTGCGCGAGCTCAACCCGAGCCTCCGGCAACCTCTGATGTGCCGGCGCCGGAGCAGACCGAGCAGCGCCCTCAGGAGATCCTCGCACAGGCACCGACGGTGGCCCCCTATGAAGAGGCGAAGCTGCGCGTCCGTCGGGAGATCGAGCCGCACGAGACGCCGCTTGCCGACATGACGCGGCATGTCGTCGAGATCGTCGCCATCGAGGGGCCGGTGCATGAATCGGAAATCATCGTCCGGATCAGATCGGCCTGGGGCCTTGCCCGCGCCGGCAACCGCATCCGCGATGCCGTGCGAGCGGCGCTGACATCGGCAGTTGCGAGGGGACAGATCGCCGGAGGTCCGTTCTACGCCGTGCCGGGACAGGCGATCGTCGTCCGAACGCGCGAGGACGTGCAATCGCAGTCCTTGCGCAAGCCCGAGATGTTGCCGCCGGAGGAGATCAAGGCGGCCATCATGCAGATCGTCGAGCAGAACTTCGGCGCCGAAGAGGACCAATTGATCCAGGCGGTGGCCCGCTTGTTTGGCTTCGGGTCGACCAGCGCCCAGCTGCGGGAGACCGTGCAGGGCAGTCTCAGAAGTCTTCTCGACGCAGGACACCTGCGCCGCGAAGGAGCGCTGCTGACCAAGCCGCAGGAGGCCTCGCCGGCGGCGCAGGACTGACCGGCTGAATGCGTGCCGGGAATCAGGCTCGAACGCCGCGTCACAGCCGCCCCGCGGAGCGCACGTCGCACCGCGTTGCGCAGAGGCGCTGGCAACGACGATCTCGCGATCCATCCGCGTCCTGCAATGGCGGTGGAGCGCCGACGATGTCGGAGCTGACGCCCCGCAGGGCGGAATGTCGCCCCTCCGGCTGTCACCGCAAACCCGCGGAATCGCTGAAGGAACGGAACAGGCGAGGTCAGAATTCGTTCAGCACGGACGCTCGTCCCGGCCAATGCATCGGACCAGGATTGCACGGGTCCATCCCGGCCACTATCCTTGAGGTGAGACACGCGCTGGCCCGCATCCCGATAGGAGCGCCCCATGCCGACTGCGACCCCGGCTCAGACCCTGGCTCCCCTGGACGAGACCATCACCATCGCGGAGCTGACGCGCGATCCCTATCCGATCTACCGGCGCCTGCGCCGCGAAGCGCCGGTGTTGCGGGTCAAGTCGGTGGGCCGGACGTTCCTCACCAAGGCGGCCGACACCAAATATGTGAAGGACAATGCGGCGCTGTTCTCGTCCGACGATCCGAACACGCCGATGAAGCGCGCCTTCCTCGCGCATACCCTGATGCGCAAGGATCACGACGAGCACCGCGCCGAGCGCATGGCGATGATGCCGGCCCTGATGCCGAAGACGATCGAAGCCGTCTGGGAGCCGCTCTACACCAAATTCGCCACTGATTATCTCGACCGGCTGCCGCGCGGCGAGATCGTCGATCTGTTCCCCGCCCTCGCCGGCCCCTTGGCCGCGCGCATCCTCGCTGAAGTGATGGGCATCCCGGACGCCAGCGATGCCGACATGCAGCGCTGGTCGCAGGCCCTGATCGACGGCGCCGGCAATTTCGGCTGGACGCCGGGGCCATTCGACGCGTCCGATATCGCCAACGCGGAGATGGACCGCTGCATCCGCGCCAACATGGAGCGCGTGAAGGCGGAGCCGGATTCGTCCGCGCTCTCCTTCATGGTCAACGCGAAGAATCCGATTGCCGAAAGCCAGATCATCGCCAACATCAAGATCGCGATCGGCGGCGGCATCAACGAGCCGCGCGACGCGCTGCTGACGATCCTCTACGGCCTGCTCACCAATCCGGAGCAGCTCGCCGCCGTGCGCGCGCAGGACAAATGGCGCTCCGCCTTCGAGGAAGGCGTGCGCTGGGTGGCGCCGATCCAGGCGAGCTCACGCCTGGTGATGGAGGACACCGAGATCCGCGGCTGCCTGATCCCGAAGGGCGACACCGTGATGACCATCCAGGCCTCCGCCAACCGCGACGAGGAGCTGTTCACCGACGGCGAGCACTACAACGCCCTGCGCGACCCCAACCCCCACCAGGCCTTCGGCAACGGCCCCCACCACTGCGCCGGCGCCCACCTCTCCCGCCGCACCGTCGGCGCCATCCTGCTGCCGATGCTGTTCGAGCGCTTCCCGAAGATGACGCTGCCCGATCCCGCGAGCGTGCGGTGGCACGGATTCGGCTTCCGCGGCCCGCTCAATCTGCCGGTACGGCTGCAATAGGACCGGCACGAAGGGCGTTGTTCTTCGCGTTGTCTCAGTGCACCTGAGCCGGGCCCCGGGTTGGTTGGAATCACCACGTTCGAGTTATCGCGCTTTGGCAGGCCCGGAGGCGATCTCGACGACGGCCTTCGTGAACCTGCGGTAGATGTCGATCTGTCTGCCGGCAAACGTGGTCGCGACGCCGAACATGCTGAGAGGCGAGCGCATCGTGACGAGGCTGGCCGCCAAATCGAGATTGTCTCGCGTCATCTCCATAAGCAGGGTCTGGCAGGCCTCCATGCCGGCGAGCGCCGGCGGCGGTCCGCCCGCCACGGGCGAGGGATCGGCCGCCCTGGCTTCAGCGATCGGGGTTGGCTGGGCTTCGTGCGAGTCCGTCCCAGCGCCGACAGGCTGAACGGCATCGGGCTTCAGCTCGCTGAGAGGCGGCAGGCGCGCCGGCCCGGGTTCGGGCTCAAGAGGCGGGAGCGGCGGCAGGATCGTTTCCGTCTCCTGGGCTGGTCGTCCCGGGAGCCTCGTTTCGGTCTCCGGAACTGCCTGCAGTTCGTCTGCGTCCGAGCTTACGAACTCGGTTAGCACGCGAGCGCGCTTCTGCCTCGCTGTCGCGTCGGCGTGTTTGGGCATTGATACCGGCTTCGCCACGACGGGTTTCGCGCTGTTCCCCTTGTGGGAGCCATTTGATTTGCGCTTGTTCATTGAAAGGCCTTCCTGTGCGGCATCGCCGGAGTGGGGCCAGCCCGGTCTCGATACCAATCTCCGTGTCGGACCGTTGGTTCCTTGCGATCAGGACGCCGTCGCTCGAGCCCATCTGCACCCGGCCGCGGCCGGCATCGAGCCGCAGGAACTGATCGGTTTCCGGATGCGCCTCCAGGCCGATGTCGCCGCCGACCGGAATCGACATCAGCGTCACCTGCAGATAGCGCCCGCTCCAGGCGACCGACCGATAATTGGCATTGTCCCGCGTCGCCCGCTCGATGTCGAACGCCTGCGGCTGCGGCCCGATGTCGGTGATCTCGGCAAGCATGTCCATCACGGATCTCCCACCCGGCGGCCTTGCCGGCAAACCGTCCCGCCACGCGTCTAGCGATGATCCCGAAGCTGATCGGACACCGCCTCCTTGCCGAAGGCGTGGTCGAGCGCGCGCTTCAGCTTGTGGACCGCGCCACGCACGGCCTGCTCCATGAAGCTGTCCTGATGCGCCGCGACGATCGGCTCGCCGCCGTCACGGTGCACCTCGATCTTGCAGCTCTTGTCGTCGTGACTCGGCTTGTGGCTCACCGCGTCGCTGAGCTGCACGTCGATCCGCCTGACCTGATCCTCATAGCGGTGCAGCACCGCATGAAGCGACGCCTTCACGTCCTGCGACAACTGCTCGCCGTCCTCGACGTTTCCATCGGTTCTGACATCGATCAACATCCGTGTCTCCTTCAGGTGAAGCGTCAATCGTCACAAGATGGAATTCGCGATCATGATCAGCTCCCCGGCATGGTCGCCATCCAGGCTTCGACGTCGCCGCACGGCACGCGACGCCATGCGTCGTCCGCGGGCGGCGGCCACGAATGAACGCCCCGTGATACTGCGGGTCTGAAGCGACGCTTGATCCGCCTCGGGGCCTTTCAGGCGCGGCGAAGCGGCTGTTCAGGCGCGTCTCCCAATGTCTCCCGCAACCAGACTGCCAGAGGCGAACGCGCGCGGCTGATCAATATTGCTCAGTCAATACCGGAGAATCAGGCGCAACCTGCGGCGACCCAACTTTCGAGTCTGCACCGGAGATGGGATGATGGATTGTCCGATCACATTTCGCTGCCCCCAGACCGGGTCCGAGGTCGATGCCATCCTGCACCAGCCGAAGGACGACTGTCGGTTCGAGACCGTGACCTTCGAGACCGTGAGCTGCCCGGCCTGCACGAGATTTCACTTCATCCACGCCATGACCGGCGCGCTCATTCCTCCGACCCTGCTCGGCCCGGCGAACTGGACGCCGTAGCGGCGATCTCGAAAGGCGAACGTCCCGTCTCGCACATTCCTGTGCGGAGGCCGTTGCCGCGGCATCAACGAGCCGCGCGACGCGCTTGACGATCCTCTACGGCCTCCTCACCAACCCGGAGCAGCCTACCGCCGTGCGCGCGCAGGACAAGTGGCGCTCCGCGCTCGACGAAGGGTGCGGTGGGTGGCGCCGATCCAGGCGAGCTCACGCCTGGTGATGGAGGACACCGAGATCCGCGGCTGCCTGATCCCGAAGGGCGACACCGTGATGACCATCCAGGCCTCCGCCAACCGCGACGAGGAGCTGTTCACCGACGGCGAGCACTACAACGCCCTGCGCGACCCCAACCCCCACCAGGCCTTCGGCAACGGCCCCCACCACTGCGCCGGCGCCCACCTCTCCCGCCGCACCGTCGGCGCGATTCTGCTGCCGATGCTGTTCGAGCGGTTTCCGCGGATGGAGCTGGTGGATGCGGCCAGCATGCGGTGGCACGGGTTTGCGTTTCGGGGGCCGCTGAATTTGCCGGTGCGGATGCATTAGGATGGGCGCAGGAATTTTTGGCTACGTGACGACTCAGTGCACATGACCCAGATCCAGTCGCTGGTAATGGGATTACTCATTCACAGCGGACTATCGAGACGATCAAAAGGCCATCATTCCGAGCAACAAGTCTTCGTCACCTAACCCTTGGGACTGGATACGGCGCAACGGCATCATATGGGTGGCGCCGCTTTCTTTGCAAGCGACGACGAGAGACAGTGACTCCCGCCCCACCGTCATAGCTAGAAATACAGATCTATGCTTAGATTGATGACACAAATCAAGCGCCTGCCATTTCCAGCAACATCGTGAACTTGACGCTCCTAAGCGGCCTGCAACAACACCTCGGTTTCTCTGCTGAATATCCAATTATCATTGGCATGCGGCGCTCCGCCCCCAATAATTCCAAACCGTGCAGCGATGGCGTCTTTGAGGTCTAGCAACTGAGTTGGACAATTGTCCGACAGCTGTTGATATGTCTTATTAGCCTGAACCAATTGCCCCTGCCCAGCGTAGGCATGCAGCCTCAAGACGTTTGACAATCCCATTCCCCCAACATCTTTCAGGACATCGATTGCTTCAGCGAATTCGCCTCGACGCATTCTCGCGACGCTAAGACTCCTCTCAAAGTAACGCCGCTCCCTAGCGAAAGGCGTCTGAATCCGACCAGCCTCCAGGTGAGCAATGCCCTGCGCTATCTCTCCGCTCCTTATGAGGGCCATTCCACGGATATTCCATGCTATCCAATCATCCCTGGTCGATGGCTCTCCGCTCGGCAGCAATGAGAGCGCGGCTGCATACTCGCCGCGGACGACGAGAATGGCCGCTTTCCCGTTCTTTGCAGCAGCGAAGGTAGGTGAAACTCGAATGATCTGATCATATGCACCGAGCGCATCCTCGTACTGTCCAAGCCTTTTTAGAAGGTCCGCGCGCCCTGCCTTTGCCACCAGACTATAAGGAAATCGTCGCACATTTTCTTCGTAAAGGCGCAATGCCTCCTCAAGTTCATCGTTCACCTTTCGAATGTTCGCATATCCATTCGCAATATAAACGTCGGATGGAAACAACTTTCTAGCAGACTCGTAAGCCGCGATTGCCTCTGGATATCTCCGCATATCGCGCAGGACCTCTGCATATCCCGCATAGGCAACGGATATCGTTGGCGAGCTTCTTTTTGTTTCCTCGTAGAGCTGAAGCGCGGCCGGCAAATCTCCCCGCACGCGGTAAATTTCGGCTTGGGAGCATCTTGCTGACGGATCAGTTGGATGCAGCTCAATAGCGTAATTCGCCGCTTCTAAGGCTGCAGCAAACTTACCCATAGCTCTGAGAACCGTAGCCTTCCCACTAAGCGCGACCACCTCATCCCTCAACTGGGGAGAGCTATAGACCTCAAGGGCCTCACTTAGCTTACCGAGGTCCGATAGGACTGCCGCCATTCCACATTGAAGAAAGAGCTCATCTGGAAAGCGCTTGATTGCCTGACGATATTCATTCAAGGCGTCATCAAGCCTCCACATGTCTCGTAATGTCTCCGCGCTTCCGGACCACGCAAAAGGATCACCAGGATAAGAGCTTTGCGCAGACCGAAACGCAAGCAGAGCCTCATCCAACCGGCCCTGATGACGAAGGATTCGAGCACGCCCGGTCGCAGCAAAACCTGCATCTCCATGAGCCTCAGCCAAGTCAAACTCAGCCAATGCTTCGTCTAGTCGAGAGAACTGAATCAGGGCATCGGCAGCTTGGCCATGCGCCCAACTATCATCAGGAGCAAGCTTCACAGCCCTTTCAGCCCACTCCAACTGCAATGAGAAAAGCCCAAGCGATTTAGCTTTCTGCGCTAGGTTACAAAGCGACTTGGCAGCAAAATGGGGATCACTCGTTTTGAGCTGAGCGTCTACCAATTCATCAGTATACCGACGAGCGATCTTCACATTTCCGGCCCGCATCTTTTCAATGATCGCTTTCTGCTGCTGAATGGCATTTTGATATTCTTTGTATGCCGAAACCGTATCGATCTGTTCTTGAGACAGATCGGCTTCACGATCAAAATCCGGAACAATAATTGGTCGGATACTTGCTCGCTTAAAGTGCCTGGTCCACTCAGAGACTATTTCTCTCGAATTGGGAAGCGAACGTAGAATTCCATAGCATTCGAAGATTGCGATATTGGGATCTGTCTTGGTGGGATCTACGGACGCGAGAACTCTGAATGCCCCCCTCCTAATCGCCTCCTCTTCGAACGCTGGCTTCCCCTCAGCGAAAAGCTCTTCGCGAAGGTCGTCCCATGCACGGCGATGCAGCTCTATCGATGCCTGTTTTGCGACAAGGTCTTGGATCAAATCGGAAACCAAAGGCCAACGCTCGGGATCCCGCAAAAAAGTCGGATCGGCGTCGCTCGGCAGCACCTGTGAGTACAAGCGATTTTCTACGAATCTCTTTGCGTGACTAATGCCAATTAGTTCTTCGAGACAATCAGCAGCCTCATTTCGCAGATCGCTTTCCTCTTCTAGATCGAGGGCAATAAGCGACAAACGAAGCGCGCGATCGTCTTCCCACGCATCTTCCAACTGCGATCGAGCTTCCGATTCAGTTACTCTTGTTCTAAACACCGCATCGTTGCATCCTTGCAGAACATAGCCCGCATCCTCGCGCCGCACCAAAATCTCAGACCGGTCCCCCAATCGCACAACACGCGCCTCTGCGCCTTGCAAGAATATCAATGCCGCGGCTTGGCCAGACAGAACGGCGTCCATCACACTTCCTCCACGATAACGCCAAGCTTCTTCAGTTGGGACAGAACGCTTTTCCAGATTACCAGATCTGCTCGCTTCTTGGGTTTGGGACCGATCACCTTTTCGATGGAGGATCGGTGCAGAGGTCCAAAGATATGACACTCCACGAAGTCCGCGTCGCCAGCGGACGTACCTTGATTGAGCAAAATGGTCGCAAACTCCGCTGGAAGCGTGTTGGCGGAGATCTTGTCTGCGAGCTTCGCCATCGCGAGATCCTGCCTGCGCGTCCAATCAGCTCTAAAGCCCAGCGGAGGCCGCCTTCCAGCGACAATGTGATGTCGTTCACAGAATACGAACGGGTTCTCCTCGAAGACTGACGTACGACGTGCGATATGCGGGCTCCTCAATACAATTGAGTATTCACCCCACCAAAATACTCCTCTCCCGTCCAACGATAGGGCTGTATAATTTATTTTCTCAGTATAGTGCGGATGAATCGTACTCTCTGCCGCTATTCGCCCCTTGTCCCAGTCATTATCTTCTGGTATTCTTGAATTCGCGCGGACTTGGCTGTGGAAGCTTACATACAGCGACTTGTCGCTCTTTATGAACGAATCCAAATCGCCAAGTGAGCGAGCCAAAACTGCAGAAGATTGAGCTACCGCCAATCCGAACTCTTTGAGCCTCGCCAAGCTACCTCGAGCATTTGCTGCGGTTTGCACGTCTTGCAGACGCTTCTGCAGCGCAGAAATTTCCTCAGCGCTATCTGCAGCCCTTACGTTTGGAAATCCTACATCGGTACCGCAAACGTGGCACCTTTCCACGTGGGGGAGAACCTCCGTTTTACACGATGGTTCGGGGCAAAGCATAAACGTCTTCCCTCTAGAACACAGCCATTAGTTGCATGCGCGACGTAGATGAGCAAGAACAAGGCGAAAAATGTACCGCGAGGAAAAACTCATCTAGAACGAAATTGGGTCGTGCCATTCCGATCGCAGGTAGCTACCGACTCTGAGCTGAAGGCATCGCTTTTGCGGTCCCAAGCTGGCTAGAAGCTCGCTCCCGCATCCGCTCAGACTGCCCGTCGTGCCAGTTTGTCGCATTCCGTCGGGCAACTCCGGCCTTGTGTCGTCGGGCAAATCAGATCGATGCTCCCCGCCGTCTCCTGCTCACAGAAGGGGCGTTTCGCGATCGTCACGGACCGTGGAGCGGGAGATGCGGTGGCCGCCTGGGGTCGCAGTGCGCGTTTCGCGTGCGGACGAACGACCTCAAGCGGACGGTCAAGCCGTGTGGTCCCGACACCCCGACGCTGGTGTCTTGGTCGGCGACATCCCGATGACGGGGGCAAGCAAGCCCGGTCCCCTGGGAGAGCACGGAGCAGCCGTTCAACCCATCGCGCAGGGAAGGCCGGTTGTTCGGCCAATCCTGTGGTGACTGCCGCCTGCTTTTCTTTCTGCAGGCGGGCCATGGGTGCGGCCTGCACCCGGCCTTCCCTGCGCCCTTCTTTATGAAGGGCGTCCCGAAGAGCAAAGCTCGGACGCGCAAACGCGCCGCGAGGCTGAGGAGCCGCGCGTACAGGCCGGAGATTGAGGGGTGAGCGCCGGGAAATGGCGCTCCCTAGGGAAGAGTGAAAAAGCCAACAATTCAAGGCGTTTGCCAATTTTCCAGCCACGAGTTCCACCACTGAGCCACAACGGCTATTTCGGCGATTGGCAAACAGATTCGCTCGGCGATCTCACCCGGTTTGCCGCAACTCCGGCCCAGGCGCAGGCAACCTGCGACGCAGCGGATCTCAGCAGACTGCTGTGCCCTCAGCCCTCCTCTCGGATCCATGGCTCTTGAGCCCTTCCGGCGCCTCTGGGGGCTTCAACGGAGTTTGGCGGCAGACACAAGCCGCCAGAGCCGCTTCAGTCTCCTAGGCCCGCGCTATGGCCTTAGGGATATGGTCAGGGGCATTGAGGCGAGACACCAAGTCGGATGAAATTTCGTATCAGACTCGACGGCCTCGCCCCGCGCTCTGCCTGGCGTGGATCATCTGCAGGCCCCGCACCGGTCAGAACCGGTCAGGGGGCTCTGGAGCCCGACAGCAGCGATCACCTCTTACCCCGACGGCCACCCAGCACATGCAGGTATCGATTCCGGAGCTCAATGATCGCCGACCGATCGAGCTCACCCCGTCTGAAGCGTTGGCGCAGCTCAGCCCGTTCTTGATCCGGAAGCGCGGCCACCAATTCCCAACCTTCAGCGACGTCGTCGAAAAGCCCCACGATCGCCGGATCCAGCCGAGCCTCGTCGTCCTGGAGCTGGTCAAGCCGATCTTGCGTCACGCCGATGGCGTTCGACCAACCATCAGGTGCATAGGCCGCTGGTGGAGAAGGTCTGTTTTTATATAGTTCTTTATAGGCAGGTCCCTTAGGGCCCCGCGGCGAGTCTTTATACGCAGGTCCCTTTTGGACCCGCGGAGCCGCAGGTCCCTTTCGACCCCGCGGACGCAACGACTTATCCACAGGCACAGGCACGTCATGGACGACATAGTCGAGCTCGCCGAACCGGTGTCCGTCGACGAATCGTTGCGCTTCGCGGGCGACATAGCCGGCGGCGATTAACTCTCGAAAGATGCGCTGCAGCTTCTTGCGGCCAACAACCAGGGTCCGCCCGACGTGGTCCAGGCGGACGTGCCATTTGTGGGGACGCGACAGCAGATAGCCGAGCACGCCCTTCGCCTCGACAGATAGGCGGGGATCCGCGAAGACAGCGTTCGGGACGATGGTGAATTGCGCCCTGTGCTCGCGACGGACGATCGTCACTGGCGGTTGACCATCTAGGGGTGTCCGTCCAGATCGCTGCAATCTTCAGCCGGCCGGGGGGAACCCATTCTCCCTGCAGGATGGCGTGCGAGGCTTACACGAGTATTCGCCTCTTTCAGCAGTTTGCCGGATCTCGCATTCCCCGATATGCGCAACTCACTCCTGCAATGGCAGGGCGGCAACATAAGCCGATTGTGCCATATCCATTGCGGGCTGGCATATCGCCGAGTATTCGCTGTGCTCCGCCGCTATGCGATTGGGCTGTCCACGTCCAACCGAGGGATACGGACAGCATCAGCCGCATCGAAGCAGCCGGGACGAGGCCGGTGCGTAGAAGGTGAGCGGGCAGACGAATAGCCGCGTCGGTGGCCGGACGAGCCTCAAACTACGGCGCAGGTACTGCTCGGAGCGGGATCGACTTGCTGCCTAGCCTGCTCGTCCACCGCAATTCCAAACGTTCTCGTTTAGGAAGGCGGCTTCAGCAGATCGGAGGGCTCAACGCCCAGCGCTACGGCCAGCGCCTGGACGTTATCGAGGGTGAGATTAATCAGCCCTGCCTCAATTTCGCTGATGTGCGGCTGGTCGAGCTCGGTCAGCTCGGCCAAGCGTTCTTGGCTAAACCGTTTTGCTTTGCGAAGCCGCCTAACATTCTCCCCGAGAACGCCGCGCGCCGCCTTTGGGTCCGACCAGTTCATCTGGACGGTAGGACCAAAGCGGGGCTGGAAATTCTATAGGTTATAACCTATAATACGAAAATACCGCCACCTCTTTGGAGTTGTGGGGCGGATTCCGAATGGGCGCATGCCCCTGGATTTCGGAGACAGAGCGATGATGCAGGGGGCGCGAAGCTCAAAAAGTTAGACTCTCGAGGAGACCGGGGGGCCGGCACAACGGCCCGACAGCAGCAAGCAACAGCAGCCTGAGCGAATACATCATCGGAATCGCAGGGGCCCAGCGGCTAGGGGCGATACACGACTGTGAGGCTGTGCGCCGCACGCGACTCTTTCGGAGCTCAAATGGAAACGCGAACATCGTTTAACAGTCTTGATTCTGGGACGTCGTCGGACCCAGACGCTGGTCTCACAGCTCTTGAGGAACAGCTTATTGCGCTGGCGGCAGAACTCGATCGCAGCGTTTCCGACCTATCGAAGCAAGCTGACGAGTACGTTACGGCACATGACGAGGCGTTGCTGGCCCGCCTTGATCCTGTCGAACGAGCGATCATGGAGACGCCCGCCAGCACTTTGAAAGGCCTGAGCATAAAGGCGCGCCATTTGGCCTACGTCCTATCAGAGTATTGGGAATCTCCGATCGATCAAATTGATTGGCAAGGGCGAGCGGTACGGCTCCTCGTTGAGGAGATCTGTAAGATTGCGCACGTGCCCGTAGACATTCGCCAGCCGAACTTTGGCGAATAGTGCCGCCTGTCTCCTCGTCTTTGGCTAGCCGCGGCATAGCGAACATCCGCAAGGCGGCTAGTTGTTTATGAGGAGGGCGGAGTCGCCGTCGGCGGCTCGCCTGACGTTGCTCCCCGCCGGTCGGCCCTCCCCTGAGACAATCTCTACGCCGCTACTCGCCTTGAAGACGACCACCCCCTCCGATTTCGGGTAGTGTGATCTTCGTTGCCAATTCCTCAAACCGGCAGAACTCGCTCGCCCAGGCCATCTGGTCGGGCGTGCGGCAATCGGGTTCGAAGAGACGTGGATTCGCAACAACAATGACTATGCCGCGCGCCCGGCTAGTCGCCACATTGAACCGATGGGGGTCATAGAGGAACGCCATGCCGCGCGGCGCGTCCTCAGGTGAGGAACTTGCGCACGAATAAATCACTACTGGCGCTTGCTGGCCCTGAAATTTGTCAACAGTCCCGACGCGGACTACATCAAAGCTGGCGAGTGCACGCCTCAGCGCACTTACTTGAGAATTGTAGGGAGCGACGACTAGGATGTCCTCCGGCTCCAAAAAGCGGGCTTCCCCATCGGCGTTTGTCCACGTGTTGCCGGGTTGCAGCAACGAACGAGCGATCGCAACGACAGCCTCAACCTCCTCGAGGGATTGGGCTTGGTTGCCTTGATGGGCCACCTCCACCAGGAACAGACCTGCACCGGCGAACAGCGTGGCGCCATCGATACGTTGGCGCTCTAAACCGCGATTAGACTGCAGCCGCCCTTCGTAATAGGCCTCCGACGTGAACGCGCAAATGGCGGGGTGCAGCCGGTAAGTGCGGTCGAGGAACAGACCTTGGTCGGGGCGCAGGGTCGCCTGCCCGGGACCTAGCAGGTGCACAAGTGCAGCAACGTCCGCGCCGTCTTCGTGGGCGCCCCGCGTGGGCTGTTCAAGCTGCTGCGGGTCACCGAGTAACAGCAAATTGCGGGCCGCGCGCGCGGCCGCGAGCGCCTGTGCCAGAGCCATCTGTCCAGCCTCGTCGATGACCAGCACGTCCAGGCGGCCGATAGCGTCAGGATGCGCCCACAGCCAAGCGGTGCCGCCGACGATGGTGCCCGGGGCAATGCGATCGAGCGCGTCGCGTGACGACTTGGCAAATTCAATGCCGTCCACACCGTCGTGCTCATCATCCTTGTGTACCAAGTGCAGTTCTTGGACGCTCCGCGATGCATTGTTGGTGTTGCCTACGGCGATCAACAGGTTATCGATGACTTTGTGGCTGACGGCTGTGATGCCTATCTTCTTGCCCGCCGCGGCGAGCGCCAGGATGGCATTGGCACCTTGAGTCGTCTTGCCGGCTCCTGGCGGCCCCTGGACGGGCAGCACGCCGCCTTCGATTTCGCTAGACAGGCGTACCAGCGCCGGGCCAGCCTCTTCATCGGCACGGCGGAGCTCGTAGCCGACGCCAGCGATCCGGCGCGGCGGGCGTGCTCGCAAGAGTTCACCTGCAGCGGCGTAGGGGCTGTCGTGATCGAACCCGCTGTTGCAGACATGCTCGGCGAAAGCCAGCACGGCTTCTTCGAGCGGCTTGGCACCGACCACCGGATCTTTGAAAACCGAAATAGGGAGGGACTGCATAGCCTTTTCGCTGATACTCAGCACGATGGTTCGGTCATCAAGATCAACCGCTTCGACCGCAGCCCTGATCGTTTCGGGTTCCTGGCCCGGCTCTGCTGGGAGCGGCCATACGACGTTGTCTCCGGGCTCGACAGCTGTTTCCTGAATGGGGAAACGGAAACGGCATCGCGCATTCCGCTCGCGCCCTTTTTTCGGAAGACGTTCGACGAACTCAAGCCCGGCGAGCATATGGCGCTCGTCGAGGTGTTCATCGTCGGGAAGATCGCGAAGCCGAAAAAACTCCCACCAGGCGTTCTTTTCTTCCTGACGGTAGTACCCGAGCATCGCAGCGAGGAACGCCCGCGCCCTTTCGTCCGCCGTCCAGGTTTCGAGGTCCGCCGGCAAGCCCTGCCGCAAGACGTCCCTGATCGCCGAAATGCGCTGATCGCGGGCGCTGACGTCCTCACTTGGCGCCAGCGTACCGGGCACCGGCCGATCAATGTACTGGCCGCGCGCGAGACAATCGTCGCGCTGGCACTCGAGCCAGCCACGCAGGCTCTCCGTCGAGAGGCAGTCGTCCGCGTTGTAGGCGGCGACGCGGTCACGAACTTCGTCTGGGAGGACTTCGATATTGCCCAGTTCAAGCGCTAATTCGAGATTACGCCGTGCGATGCCGGCGTCTCGAAGGTCCAGCCGGCGCTGAAAGCCATGCAAGGCTTCCAGCTCCTTGAGACCGTAGCGCTCCACGCCTATGCGAAAGCTCTCGCGCACGACGGCGTGCAAGTCCACAAATCGCCGGCCGCGTAGCAGTTGGTCCAGCTCAGATCCCCGGGTCGCATGACGGGCTGAGAGCCTTTTCAGGGCCGCGGGCTCGTAAGCGCCGAAGTGATAGACATGGGTCCCAGGGTGCTCCTGCACGCGAGCCAGCGCAAAGTCGATGAAGGCCTCAAAAGCAGCCTTCTCCTCGCCCGTCTGTAGCGCCCACTGTTGGTTGAACTCGATGATTCCGGCCTTATTGGTGAAACACACCCCGGTGAGGTATTCCAGGCCATGCGGGGCAACGAATGGATCGCCCTCGAAGTCGAGGAAAATATCGCCGGCAGAGGGCTCTGGTAATCTTGCCAGTCCGCGGCCCGGCTCAAGCGCAAGCGCCTCGATCTGCGGCATCTCGGCACCTCGGCTTGCCACTTGCAACCGGGCTTGTTGTCCGAGCCGTCGGTAGGTTTCTTCAGCGCCTCGCTTGGGCTTGTCAGGAAGCTCTCCTTGGGCAATGGCAGTAACCGTGGGAAGTCCCTGCTGCTGGAACTCACGCACTTGAGCGCCGCTGATGCCTGCGACCAAGGAAGGGTGGTCGTCGGCGCGCCTCTGCTGGTCGCAATGGCGCCAATAGGTGCAGACGTCGCAGTGAGCCACAGGTTGCGGATACGTGCTCGGCGCCGGAACTGCGCTTACTGCGGTCAACAGGCGGGTACGTACCAGACGGTAGTACGCCGCAAACTGCGCAGTGCGGTAGGTTTCCTGCTGAAGCGGCGTGATGACGTGGATGGATTCGGGTTCAAGCCCCTGCATCGGCTTCAGCAATTCGGCGTAAGTGCACAGTTGGAGGATCGTGCCTGGCTTGGTCTGAAGTGAAAGCTTAGTGTCGGCCGGCTCGTAGGCGTAGCCGGGCAATGACGAAGTCGTGCTGCTAACGCGCAGCAACACGTCCGCAATGCCGCTGAAGACATCATTAGCTAATGTAGCCTGCACGATAGCGTCGAAGCCGGCCTCCATCGCTCGCTGGGTTGCCCTGGGATCGCGCTCGTCACGCAGGTCGCAGATCGAGCGGCCAGCACTCCGCAGCCGCTCGACGTAGGCCCCTTCGTGCTGGCGGCCTCGCTCACGCAGCGCCTCGAGGCGTGGGTCGGGGCTGTACTCGACAGACAGGAGCCCCTCACGCCTCTGGCGCTCGAGTTGAGTGAGGTGGGGACAAGCCAGATGGGCCGCGAGTTGAGTCGGAGTGAGGTGGCCGGGGCGTCCATTTGCCGACCGATTAAGGGTGACGAGCTGGTCCTCCAGCTCGTTCTGTGCCGGTGCTGTTCCCTGAGCGTCCCGCGTTTTTTCCATGGGCTCTCCCGGCCACAGTTAGGGCGCCAATCAAACTACAAAGGCGCTGACAGACTCTACCTCAAGCTCTCAGGGCTATCGACACCTTCTAGTCGTCAACAGCACCGCAAATTCTGCGCCGGCTCGGCCCGAAGTCGGACCAATCGAAATTGAGCCGCCGCCGGGATTGCTGGCTCGGCCGGCGCAGAAGGACCCCTGCTATGCCGGAGAATCGCCCTGACCAGCTGACGGATGAACCACCCAACCCTGCACTAGGGACCGAAGTTTTGAACCAGTGCCTTGGACATGGCAACGATGGCGTCTGCAGTTTCGGCCGGACTGAGAGTCGGGTGAAGATGCGTCCCGTCCAGCCGTACGACCGGCCAATCCCGATGCCGGGCTTCAGCAGCCGAATGATTGTGGATTGCTGATGTTTGAATGAACCCCGCCGGGATGTGGTCCCACTCGGAAAGCTCGATGATATCGTCGAACCATTTGATCGAAAACTCAGGCAGGTCGCTTTCGAAGGCAGCTAGCGCGGAGGGGTCGCGCCCTAAGATATCGAGCCCAAGGAGAGCATCGCGTCGTTGATCCCCCTGCCACCTGGACCAGATCGGAAGCGTCCCATCTGGTCTTGCAAACCTCTCGATGAGCTCACGCAATGCCGGTCTAATCGGGGCGGCCGCTCCCTTCGACGGCGGCACTTCGCCGTCGACCATGATCAAGCAGCGGCACGGCAGTCTCGCTGCCAGATCAGCGATCAATGCGGTGGCGGAGCTGTGCCCAACGAGGACGGCCCTGGGACTCAGGTCCACGACGGCCGCCAAATGGGAGGTCCACTCCCTCCAGGCGGGTGGCGTATGCCGATGCGCCAGAACATCGGGCAGCTGAATACGATGTCCCAGTCCCTCTAAATGGCGCGCGGTTGGCTCAAGGCTAGACGCACGAACCATGGGTCCTGGCACAAGAACAAATTCCATTGGCATAGACCTCGGCGGATTGCATTCGGCGTGCGGAAAGCTCCAATCATACCACAGAAAGTGAGCGTGACGCGCTGCCCGCTCGGCATCGGCTGCGGCCCCGTTGCGCCGGTTACGTCAGAAGGCAAATGGGCAAGCCGACTCCCTCTGTTTCATTGCTGGTGAGCCCTTGTGACGGCTCGGTCGTCACAGCCTTCAATGAGCCGTGGCCGTTGAACGTCCGCCGCTCGCGCTGAAGATCCGCACTATGAACGATCTATATGAAATGTGAACGGCCGCTCCGCGCGCCAATGAGCGATCTGCACCAACGTACGCACGACTTCGCCAATCTACTACGAGTGCCGTTCGGGAGCTTGAATCCTCATCGCTTTCTTCTGTTAGCAACACCACCATTCTCGGAATGGTGCCACGCTGTAAGAAAGCGAGACAAGAACTTACGACCGCCGATTCTACGCCGCGGAGAGGCGCTTTTATCTTGCCGGGAGTAATCGGGCGCTTCTCCGTGTTCTGCTCCGACATGATCGTCTCCTCTGCTTGATATTATACGGCTGCACACGAGCGGTCGACAACGTGGCATTGGTCCGGCTTTCGTCATGATCTGGGGGTGATGACATCTGGTGGTCCATCCAGGAGTTCGTGCTCAGCCCCGCCAGCCATGCGGGCGCACATGTCGTCGTCAGGATCGCGGGGCAACACAGACACAGTAGCGCGCTCGACGTCTCAATCGAGCTGTCGTCGCCGGCAAGATAGCGTGCTCTCCGCATCCGCTTCGATCCACCAAATGCCTCTCCGCCGATCGGCGGAAGCTCAGCCAATCTTCTGTCGTCGCACCGTCTGCCAGACGGCGCTCGCCAGAGCTCTCACATAGCGGCGGCGAGCGCCGTCGGGTTGTTAAGACTCGGTTCAGCGGCACTTTCATCTTCGGCTGCGAACCGGAACACAGATCCGTCGATCCACATGCGATGCATGACCACCGCCAGCTTACGCGCAACGGCCACCACCGCGCGCTTGTGGCCACGCTTGGCTGCGATCCGGACACCCCAGGCCTTGATGCCGCACCATTGCTTGGAACGCACCAGCATCGCGCTCGCCGTCTCGTAGAGTACGGTGCGAACCTCCCCATCGCCGCACTTCGAAATGTGCCCTTCGATGTCGATCGATGTGCCCGTCTGTATGCGCCGGGAGGTCAGCCCAAAATGCGCCCCTACGGTCTTGGACTTGCTGAACCGGTGCGGATCGTCGATCGCTGCCTTGAAGGTCAAAGCAGTCACGGGACCAACGCCTGGAATGGCGCAGAAGCGCCGGCAGAGCTCGTCCCGTCCGACCATTTGAACCAGCAAGTCGTGCAGCCTCTTGTACTCGGCCCATAGTGCTTCCCAGGCCCGTAACATGCATTCCGTTATGCCCCCAATCAGACTGTCATGAGCCACCAGGTCTCGCACCCGCGCCGTAAACGACGCCCGCTGAACCCGCGGTCCAACCAACAGACCGAACACCTTCAGCGACTGTCTGATTTCGTTTTCGATGTCGAGCAGCTTGCGCTTGAGCGTCCGGCGGTGACCGAGGAGCAGCCGTAGTTTATGGCTCTCCGGGCTCTTGACGTGGACCGGCCGATACCATCCCGCCCTCACCAGATGCGCCAGACCGCGCGCGTCATTCTTGTCGGTCTTGTTGCGCTGGGCCTGCAGGGCAGCCGCTGCCTGCCGTGCTTCCAACAGCACCATGGGAAGGCCCAGGGACACGAGCTCACGGTGCAGCCAAGGTGCTACACTGCCTGCTTCATGGCCGACCTTGTCGAGCCGCGGCAGATACGGCGCAAGCGCTTCAAAGATGATCGCCGGATCGGTCAAAACGCTGGCTTCGAACACAATGGTGCCGTCGCGGCTGTTCATGACGCAGATCGCGGTCTTCGTGCTCGAGGTGTCGAGTGCTGCTGAGAGTTTCATCGGCGGACGTCCTCTTCGGCGAATCAATGTTGATTCACCGCAATGCTGCGCCTTTGCCGCCAACACTGTCTCGTCTTGCGCGCGCCCGATTACGCCGACAGAGTAATCGGGCGCTCCTCCGCGTTCTGCTCCGACATGGTCGTCTCCTCTGCTTGATATTATACGGCTGCACACGAGCGGTCGACAACGTGGCATTGGTCCGGCTTTCGTCATGATCTTGCGGTGATGACATCTGGTGGTCCATGCAGGAGTCCGTGCTCTGCCCCGCTCGCCATGCGGGCGCAGATGTCGTCGTCAAGGATCGCGGGGCAACACAGGCACTCACGCGCGCTCGCAGCCTCGATCGGGCTGTCGTCGCCGGTGCCCTTGCCCCTGGAGCTTAATCCAGTTTGAAGTTCGTTCTGGCCCAACGAGGACCAGAGCATGAAGCGCAGCCGCTTTACGGAAGAGCAGATCATCGGGATTTTGAAGGAGCACGAGGCCGGCGTTCCGGTCGCCGATCTCTGCCGCAAGCATGGCGTGAGCGACGCCAGCATTTACAAGTGGAAGGCCAAGTTCGGCGGAATGGACGTCTCGGAGGCCAAGCGGCTGAAGACGCTGGAGGACGAGAACACGCGGCTCAAGCGGCTGCTGGCGGAGGCCATGCTGGACAATGCAGCGCTGAAGGATCTGCTGGGAAAGAAGTGGTGACGCCCGCTGCGAAGCGGAAAGCTGTCGCACATCTCGTGGGTGTTCACGGGTTGAGCGAACGGCGGGCGTGTAAAGCCATCGGATGTTGCCGCATGACGGTCAGATATCAGACGAGCCGGGCCGATGATGCCGGGCTGCGGCAGCGCATGAGGGCGATCGCCCATGAGCGCCGCCGCTTCGGCTATCGTCGCTTGCACGTCCTGCTCAAGCGGGAGGGCTACCTGGTCAATCACAAGAAGCTGTTCCGGCTGTATCGTGAGGAACGGCTCGCGGTGCGCCGCAGAGGTGGCCGCAAGCGGGCCCTCGGCACACGAGCACCGATGACGGTGCCGCTGCTCTCGAATGATCGCTGGTCGCTCGACTTCGTGTCGGATCAGATGACCGACGGCCGGCGCTTCCGCGTCCTGACCGTGGTCGACGACTGCACCCGCGAGTGCCTGGCGCTGGTGGCCGACACCTCGCTCTCGGGCGCCCGGGTCGCTCGGGAGCTGGACCGGCTGGTCGCCGAGCGCGGCAAGCCCAAGATGGTGGTGAGCGACAACGGCAGCGAACTCACCAGCAATGCCATCCTGACATGGGCCGATCAGAGCCGCATCGCCTGGCACTACATCGCGCCGGGCAAACCCATGCAGAACGCCTTCATCGAGAGCTTCAACGGCCGCCTGCGGGATGAACTGCTGAACGAGACGCTGTTCACCTCGCTCGCCCAGGCCCGCGTTGCGCTCCGATGCTGGCAGGCCGACTATAACGACGCTCGGCCGCACTCCCAGCTCGGATGGAAGACGCCATCCGAGTTCGCCGCCACCTGCAATCCGCGTCGGGATCTGGCGTTGCGCTATGCCGAGAGCTCCGCGCCAGCTCCCGCCGCTACCACCGCCCGGATGGGCACATCCAACCGCCCGAACGAACTCAGACCTGGATAAAACTTGGGGGCAAGGTCACGCCCTGCGGCAGACCGCTGTCATTGCAGCAGATGCGAGTCAGGATCTGTGCAACGCGATCGTCGATCCCCAACGCCTCGAAAAGGCCGCAGACGCGACGCTCCGTGATCGACGGAAAAAATCCCGCGACGTCCAAATTCATGACGAACTTGCTTCGGAGATGCGCCGATGCGTTCGACTTTACCGACCGTCCGTGGACGTAACCGTGCACCGTGCGTCTTGGCCGATATATCTTGTCGAGCGACGAGGCTATATTCCGCTGAAGCATTTTCAAGCGGGTATCCGGAGCCGCTATCGGACGTGTCTTCCCGTGCCGCTTTGCGATGTCGAATTGTGAATACATGCGCCCGCGGAACCACCAGATTTTCCTGAGCTCCGCCGCTGACAAGCCGAGAAATCTCAATAGTTCGCCTTCGCTGGCGAACTCGTCCGGAAGATCCACTCTGATGGTGGCGCCGAACAACGCCGCAAGGCTAGGCACGAGGTCCCCCTCCAATCACGCCAGGCAGTCCGCAGGCTTGGCGCGCAACGATCCTTACTCAGACTTTTGCTCTTACGCCGCAGTTTCGACAGCGCGTATGCGAGGGGAGACCTCGTGGGAGCACGCTACCAAGGTGCGCAGCGCTTGAATACGTGCCTGACTGGTTTGCACACATCTTTGCCCGGGCGAGAGAACTTGAGCCACTATCGACATGGAGCGTGCTGGCTGCTCCGATCAAGACTCTGCCTCGCCTTGCGCGGCCTTGGGGTCCCAAAGGACATATCCTTTCGCGAGGCGTCCTTCGAGATCGACTTCCTTTTCGAACCGATCGATCATCGACCTGTCGGTGGTCGCGTATCCGATCGCGAGATCCGAACTCGCCGCTATGCCGACTCGAACCGTGAAGGCCAGCACGCTCCCTGCCCTGATGAATTCGAGGCTCTTTGGAATGCGACGAGATCGCATCGAGCGGCTGCGCTCGAACATGTGTCGGAACCTGCGCATCACCTCGTTGTCAGTACCGTGAACATCCAAGAGCGTCGAGGAAACGGCGCTCCCCTTCGCTTCTCCGCGGACCGCGTTGTGCACTCTGGTGACCGCCGTCGGCAGATCGGGAGAAGCCCCCCATGATGTGCCGGCGGTCTTGCCCCAAATAACGCTGACCGCTTTCCCGGCGGGATCGTTGTGCCGAGATGCCAGGAGCGCGATCGCTTCGGCATTGTCGGGGAGATAGATCGAACCGATGATGCCGCGAATCGACTGCGGGGCGCCGGACGGTTGCTCGCGCTCGATCCACCTTTCGATATCGAAATATCCATTTCGCCGCAAGTATGCGGAAAACCGAGGCTCGCCCAATATTACGTCGACGAACTGCAGCGTCGCGTAGTCGGATAGCGGAGTGATCCGCGCGTTTCGAGCTGCCGACATGCCTTCGAGAAGAGGCCGAAAGCTCGCGAACTTCTCTATCCCAAGACCGTAATCCGTATCGATGCGCGGCTCTTCGGATAGATCGAGCAAATCGGAAGTCCGATACGTCGACCACCCATAGCCGACGGGCTCGACATGCCCGATCGAATAGAGGTTCACCGAGTCCGCGTCTCCTATCCCCTTCTGCGCCCGCACGAACTCCCGGAAATTCGAGCTGAAGGCCGTTTCGGCGAACCGACGCGGAATTTCTATGGACAGCGAAGACGGTTTGACCTCGATGAGGTGGCGACTACCGAAGGACCTTTCGGACGGAAGGATGGTGCTTGCCACCATGTCGAACGAGACTGTCTCGTTCCAGGTCTCGATGGAAACGATCCTGGGCATGCCGTCGGAAGACGAGGAGAAGAGCTCCTCCGCGGCGGGATCGAGAGACACGAGATCGCCATCGAGAAGGATGTGTCCGCGCGCGCCCAGATCCTTCAGCACGACCTCCATCTCCCTGACCGAGAACCCGAAGAACCTGCGCAATCTCTGGACGGGGATTCGATCGAACATCTTGAGCAGACGAAGCACGAACTCGTCCACCACGGGAAGCCGACGATCCCGCGAGACATTGAGCACGAACGAGAATCTTCGGCACGGAATTCTGAAGCCGGTGGTATCGACCAGGATCCGATCGGCGTCGGCGGTCATGGCGCACCGGACATGATGATTTCTCCGGCAGGTCGCTTCATGTCATCGATGTATTCCAGGACGAGCCGCATCGGGCTCGTCTTCGCGACTCTTCGCCACATGCGCGTCGCGCCGACGATGACCAGGCGCTCCTTCGCCCGCGACATCGCTACGTTGCACCTATTCATGCTGCCTACGTGTCCGACGTTACCCTTGGCGTTGCATCGTACGAGAGATACGATGACGATAGTGTTTTCCTTGCCCTGGTATGAATCGACAGTCTCTAGGCGGATCATCTCTCGGTACTCCGGAGTGAGATCGCTTTGCGATAGCAGGCGTTCGAGAAGCACCCGCTGCTCCTTGTACATGCAGATTATCCCGATCGGTTGATCGTCGCCGAGGCCGGCCAAGTGCGTAAACAACGTATGGTCCTTCTGGATGTCTCTCAGGAGTTTCACGATGGTGTTCGCTTCGGCGAGATTTGCGATGTCCCATGGACTTTGGGAGTCCGGCTTCTCGACGTGGGACCGCTGCTCGGAAGTATCTATCCACGTGACGCTTGATGGAAGTAGCTTGTCAGCGGCGGGGCCTGCGAAGAATGCATCTCCCTTTCTGTCCGGCGAGGTCGTTAGGACGACGCCGTTCGGTCTATAGAACACGTCCGAAACGAGATCGCAGATGGACGGCGCCATGCGATACTGCTCGTTCAGTATCTGACCTCTGTTGACCCCGTACGAAGAAATGAACGCGCGCTCGAACTCGCTCCTTTGGATATCGGCGAGCTGCGCGTGCGAGAATTCTCGACAGAGCTCGCGCGTCACCACATCGTCGACCATCGGTTTTAACTGAAAATGATCGCCGACCAGCAGCACCCTCTTCCCCAACTGCAGAGGGACGGCGAGCTCTCCTGGAGTGCAGCGGGCAGCCTCGTCGACGATGACCCAATCGAAATCCGCTTGGTCGATCCTAACGCGGGTCTGCCCGAGTCCGACGCATGTGCCGGTAACGATGGTCTTCGTCTTCGCAAGAAACTCCTCAAAATTTCTCGCGCTGGACGACAGCGCCTCGACCCACTCTCGGGAGATCCCGAGTAAGCGCTGCATGCTCGCGGCGTCGCCTTCCGGCACGTCGTGGGACGATCTGAGGTTTTCGAACGCCATTGCCAGCGCGGCGGGATTTCCCGATAGCTGCTCCGGAATTCCCGCGCTCTCCATGATCGCCGCGAAGGACTTACGGACCGTTCGCAGCGCTGTGTTGAGGCCCCTTTCGTCGTCGGATTGATGCCCTCCTCGCGCCAGCTCGTCGAGCAGATAGTGCAGTCGCCGGGATAGTGACCCAGCCTGGCGATCGAGATCGACAGAGGCCTGCGCGTAGTCTCTGTCGATACCGATCGAAGACGCCAGCGAAGAAACGCGTGATCGCATCGAGTTCGAGAAGGAGGTCGCATACCGCTCTCTGACCGACGCCGTGTGATAGGGCTTCACTGCCGCAGTTATGTTTTTGGAGCCTATTCTCAGCAGATTGGGACGATGACCGAACGCGCGAAACGTCCTCAGGATCGCCTCGATGACGTTGTTGACCGCTTCGTGCGATTGGCTCGCGATCAGAACACGATCCACCTTTCGGACAACCGCCAACCAGTGGACAAAGGCCGCGATGAATTTCGTCTTGCCCGTGCCGGGCGGACCCTGCAGCAATCCGACCGGGCCATGGCGCGTGATGTCGGCGAACGCAAGCTTCTGCCCCGCATTCAGGCCGTACTTCTCCAGATCGCCGGGCTCGACGGGATCTCCCAGGACTGACGGCTCGGCCGCCCCTCCCGTGTCGAAGTATTCGAGCAGCCCCTTGACCGGGGACTCTCTCGCGATGATTCTGTCGACCGCGCGCTTGCGTCTGTCGTACGACGTCTGCTGAAGGCGTTCCACCAGTTGAACGACGTCTCCCGGCCGGAGGTGCCACTCGAGTTCCCTGATCGCCAGTTGCGACGTATCCGTACCGGAAACATCGAGACGTCCTATTCTCCGCTTTCTGTTCGGGACATGTACGTCGACAACGTCTTCCGGATCGAAATCGAAATTTCCCCGCGAGAGATCGTACTTCGCGATCCAAGTTGAGCCCGATGGCGACATCTCCGATGCGATAATCACCTCTGGAACGAGGTTCTGCTCGAGCTCGACCGATCTCTTCCAAAATCGACCGGTGTCCAAGCGTAGAGGCGCTTGTACGGGATCCGAAACGACCGTCTCGGCGATCGGCGGCTCGACGAGTGCCTCCTCGCCTAGCGTCTCCTGCGCGCTGTCTTCGATCCTTATTTCCGAGAGTACGTCGATGAGCCGCTCTATTTCGGGTGCGTTCGACCTCCTGAATTCGAAGCTTGCCTCGAAGCGCTCGCATCTGTCGCTCTCTCGACGCATCGTTTCGAAATCGACGGCCGTGACCTTGACCTCCGGGACCGCGTCCGGGGCCCAGACGATATTCATCTGATATCCGAGGCCGAACACCAGATATCTGACGAGATTGCCGCCGAACCTGTACGCCCGTGAATAATAGAAGCCGCCGTCGGACGGAAAAGTCACGGCGGCGTCGGGCAATCCTATCGATATCCGCGGCGCAGGTGGCTTATCGAGGCTCGTAGCGAGGTCCGTCAGCAGATCGCGCACCGTGTCGAGTGTCTCGATCGCCGGCCGCCGTAGTTCCAAAGACAACCGCTGGCGGCAATCCTCGATCCGGTCGTCCTGAACATCGCCGAGAAGCTCGAGAGCGATCGACACCGCCGCGAAGCGATCGATATGTTCGATACTCAACTGCTCCGCATTTGGCGGCAAACGAGCGGCGCCGACCGCATTTTCGTCAACGAACTCTCCGGCCTCGAAGAGCTCACCGACGATCGGGAAAGGTTGGTCTCCTTCGATCCGGACGAAGACGGCCTTCGTATCGAGCTTTCCGTGTTGCAAGCCCGCGCGGTGCAGCGCCGCAATGGCCGATATCAGCCCGCATCCCGTCCTCGTGGCGACCAGCGGCGACATTGCCTCGCATTCGTCGAGTCTGGTTCCCACAATCTTGTCGTAGGTAACGAAAGCGCCCATCGCCGACAGGCCGCATGGCCCGAACTTCGGTAGTCCTTCCGACCTGGCCTCGCGCAGTTGCTTTACGCCTTCGAACAACCGGAGCAGCGCCAGGTCTGATTGTGCACTGCCTCCGCGAAACAGCCGCGGCCATACTTTGACCACGATCTTCTCGGAGTTGGCGTTCGTCGATTCGTAGACGATGCGGGGCCCTTTGCTCAATTGGAGCTCGGCGGGCCACTCGAAGACCGGATTAATTTCGCTCTCGAACGCGTCGAGAGCCGAGTGGTCCGCAAGCGGCGACACCTCGGCGTCCGATATCCGACCGAATTCATCAGACATCTCGACGACCGTCGAAAAGCCGACGGATCCCGTAGTCCCAACGGCCCTGGCCAGCCAATCCGCGGTCGGCTCGTGCTCCGGAGAACGATCGCTCTGAGGTAGGCCGCTCTCTTCCGTCCCGTGGAAGAGGATGGAGCGCGCGACCAGACCGACATGATAGACGTCGCGCTGCCAGTCGTCCTGCAACTCGACGTCGGCGGGAGGGGGCAACGCGTAGCCCGCGAGTTCGTCCAACCAATCTTGCGGAAGAGGATCGTCCGGCAGACTCGCCGATGAAAAGCCGCCGATCGCCAGACGAGTGGTTGACTCGACCCAGATGTTTCGGAGGCCGAGATCGCGATGCGCGACTCGCTTCGCGTGAAGCTCGGCAACCGCGTTCAGAAGGGTCCGAACGAGCGTCACGCGATCGTCCCATCCGATCTCGTCGCGGGTCCGCTCGAGATAGTTCGGTAGTGCGAGCAAGCCTTTGGGCAAGCGCCGGAGGTCGAAGTGATGGGTTAGGATTTCGGACCGCGAGCCACCTACCACCTCGAGGATACGTCCCTCGGGAATGAGCTTGCTCCGTACCGCGTTCAGATAGCCGATGGCTCGGATGTCGCGATTGGCGATGAGAAGCCGATTGTCGGGCGTGTTGAGATGGGGCGACAGACGATCGAAGGCCCACATCCGCAAGATGGCCGAATGCCTGGGATCCTGCTTCAGGACCGCCCGATGTTCGGACCACACCGATTTCGGATGAGTGAATATGTTCTCCTGAACGACTCGGTAGCCGTCCCAATCGATGTCCTTAGGCTTGAAGCGTCGGCCAGTCCTAGTCAGACGGTCGAACTCGGCTTCGTACGTATGAGCCTTCTTCGCTCTCAACGGCTGGCGTTCGAGCAGCGACGTCCGCCGGGTGGGATCGACGATGATTTCGAGCTGGTCGACGGTGAAGACCCTCGAGGCTTCTCCTGCCGGCAGCGTCGTCGGCCGCGCCGTGCCGGTCATCAGCACCCCGGAGTCCACGAAGAAATGGAAGCCTGGAATGGCCTCCCTTATGACCTTGCCCAGAATTCTCGCCTTGTAGGCGACCGAATGCACCGCGGATCTTCCGCGAGGCTTATCGTCGAGCAGCCAGACGTCGCCGTTGCATGTGAGCACTCCATCCCAATCCTTGACCTCGAGCAGAAGCACTCGATCGTCCATAACGATCAGTGCGTCGATGTCGATCGGTTTCTCGCGGGGCGGAAGATATTGGAAAGACGCGTAGAGCAGCCAATGTTCGGGAAGCTCCGAGGAAAGCGCGGCAAGCGCCGGGACCTCGCTCGGCGGGATTCCCGTACTGTTCAAGTACCTGATCCGACAACCCACGACGCGCCTCGAGAAATCGTCTCAACCGGCCGGAGCGATCGGCCTGAGGCCGGAGCTCCGGAATGACCACACGTTAGACGCATGGCTGCCCACATCTTCCCCTACCGCCGAGCACCGCAATTTATTGGATCTCATCGTGATTGCCTGATTTTGTCGCTTGTGGAGCCTGTCTTACCGGAGCCACGTGCGGTTGAAGAAATACTTTCGACTAACCTGAAGTCTGCTCCACAAGTATTTGGCGACGCCAACCGATCGCAGGTACGCCACCTCCTTCTTAGTGTTCTACCTTCCTCTCGGCCATTCCGACCGCCGCAGCGGCGATGACCCAGGAAAAGCAAGCGACTGCACGCCGCAGCCTGCCAAAGGGAAAGCGAGCGTCGACGGCTGATCGGTGCCGTGGGCAGGGTGTGATGGCTCCCGCGGTGCAACAAGGACATCATAGAGGGATCTGGCGGTCAGTTGGGCGCTACGTCACCCAGCGCACGATTCCCGACGTCATGTAGATGACTGCGCCGCGAGGCGCGCCGGTTACCCGAAGGTAATCCTCAAGCTGACTCGCGTGGTCACGCATATCCTTTTCCGAGGATGGACATCGCCTTTTCAGTCGACCACGACTTCGGCCCGACCCGATTCGTATGCGATCGCGTCGATGCGGCCGGCAAGCGCCTCGTGCGTCGTCTCGAAGTTGGCGTAGACGTGCCACTCCGGCACGAGCCGTTCGCGCAAAGCAGCGACTTCGGGGAGCCGCAGCGTGCGCAGACTGGTCGCGCAGATTTCTGCGGGATCGGGAAGTGAAGCGTCGCCCGAGGAGTCCATAACGAACTCTGCAAGCAGCTCGCGCGCGCGGACGAGGACCCTCTCGGCGTCGTCGGCGAGCTCGCCGGTCAACGCCTCGTCCATGATTTTATGTAGCAGTAGACCGCGGCTGCGACCGGCTCCGATGGGCGCTTCTGTCTCGGGGGCATCGCTCGGCTCGAGGGCCACTGATTCGATCATCTGGATCCGATCGGGATCGTGGTCGCTGGGACGGATCCAAGTCGTCGGAACCGCGGCGGTCTCGATGACGCTGCGCTCCGCCAGAAATCACTCGGCAGTTTGTCATTCGGTGGCTCGGGAGCGACCTCGCTCGGCGCGCGGGAAATCGGGACAGGCCGAGGGATTAGATCCCAGGATACAGCTCGTCGCTTAATCAACAAGGTTGGTCCGAAGGCCGCCCCAGAACAAGCCTGATCAAAGCGCAACGGACACGACGAAGTCGAACGAACACGCAGCAAATTCAACCAAGTTCATCGGTAGCCGACCGCTCATAACCACTGGTTGCAGGCCCAAACATCATGACAGCTTCGCGGTGGGAATAAGGGAGAGCAGGACCTGGACGCAATGATCCCGAACCATCCGGACGCCGGCGCGACGCGACACCCAGAGTTCAAGCGGCCAATTGTTTCAAAACATCGGCTCGCTCCAGAGCGGACCTCAAAGCATCGTCCGACACGTGGGTGTAGATCTCAGTGGTTGCAATACTAGAATGACCCAACAGCCTCTGCACGAAACGGATATCGACCCCGCGTTCGATCAGCAAGGTTGCGGCCGTGTGCCTCAGCATGTGTGGTGTGACCCGGCGTTCTCCGCCCTGGCGGTTGCGCCGCAAAGCTAGCCGGATCGATTGCGGCCTCATCGGCGCGCCGCGGCGATTCAGGAACATATTTCCCGCAACACTTCCGCACTCACGATGCCAAGCGAGCATCTCGACCATATCGAACCGCAGCGAGGCGTCTGAGACGTAAACCACCCTTTCGCGCGCACCTTTTCCGTAGATCCGGATCGAGCCCCCATCCGAAGCGACGTCCTGAACGCCGATCCTGCACAGCTCGCCAACACGTACCCCCGTTGCAATCATCAATCGCGCGGCTGTGAACGCATGGCGCGTACTTGGTGTCGCCTGCTGCAGCTCAGCTAAGCTCGACAGCAGCGCGGACAAGTCGGCTCGCGTCAAGGATCGCGGCAGCCGCTTGCGCTTGGGAAGTTGTAGCCGCCACCTCACAAACGGGTCCACTACAACCCCCGTCTTGGCAAGTCTCTTCATGAATGCCCGCAAGCAGGCGAAACGCCGTCGCACAGTGCCAAACGCAAGTTTTCTACGTTCGAGCAATTCGACGAGATAGTCGCCGAGCGTTTGCTCGGTAATCGATGTCACAAGCGCATCATCCGGCAAGAACCGCCGCAGCTCGCCGAGATCCGCGGTATACGCCTCGATCGTATGCACCGACAGCTGCCGTTCGACGGCACAATACCGGATGAATTCCTCGACAGCCCCCCTGACTTGCATGGCACTCCTCCAACTCCCGAATTCTACGCGGTCAGACTGAAACCCGTCACTGTCGCGGGGTTGCATCAAGCGGGTTGGTTAACTCGCGAATTTCGGGAACAGGAGAGGCGCCCCCCCGTAAGAGCACATAACTCGGAATTATGTATGCCTTCCGACCTCCCGATAAGTGAGGGATGCCTCGACGAGATTGAGAGGGAGGGGTTTGCTATCCTGGAAGTCCCGGATGCATTCCAGGAACTCATAAAGGCGGCCCTTGAAGCGGGAGATCGCTTCTTTGAGGCCGATCTAACCAGTAAGCTTCGCGACCGACTTCCTCTTGATAACGGCTATCGTCCCTACGGGACTGAATACTCCGCCTCGAGCAGTCACCCCGATGAGGTCGAATCGTTCACGGCGAGCTACCGTGTACCCAGCCCAGAGAGCAAGCTGTCTCCGCTAGGAAACTCGCTGCACATGGCAATGCTGCCGATCTTCGACAGCTTTGAGCACGTAGCAGAAAACATTGTCTCAAGACTCGCAGTCCGATTTGAAAACTACGACAATCAGACAGATCTTCTCGGCTCGTTCAAAAAATGGTCTTTGCTTCAATTCAACTACTCACGGCCATCTCTCACGAAAGCTGATTTTATAAATGACTTGCACGAGGATGGTTGCCTTCTTACGGTTATGTCAATCGCCGAAGCGGGCCTCGAACTTCAATCGGGAAGCGACTTCAGGCCAGTAACGCCTTCGGGACGACATATTCTAGTCATGGCTGGCGAAATTCTGTGGCTTATGACGGCCGGAGCGATTAGACCAGCCTATCATCGAGTTCGAACGATTGAATCGTATTCAAGCCGCAGGTCACTTCTCTTCTTTGCCGACATGAATCCAGCCCGATGTCGTCCTTGGCGAATATCTGACATTAATCGAAGCGTGAACATTGGCGATCGAGTGCTGAAAAACTCTAAGCGCTTCGGTCTCTCGGAATGGATTTCTGACCAATAGCGGCCATCGGATCATTGCGCCAAACTCAACGCTTTCGCCTCTGGTAGGACTGGGCGCCGCCGTCCAATTTTCCTTTGCTTACCCGCATTCCCGCCCCAGGGCAGATCACACAACTGCTCCCAGTTCGGAACGCACGCGAGTCGCCGAATAATTTCGTCGTGGGAAAGTGACAGCGAATACAGCCTATAGCGATCACGTCGAGCTAATGTCCCAGGCGCCAGCTGAAGTTTGAATCGCTGTAGTAGCTTGTCACCTTCTTCTGTAGCAGCTAGCGCAAATACCAAAACACTTGAACGCCCGTAATATCTATCCAAATACTTCAGCAGCGCCCAAACGAGAACGCTCGCACTACGCCGCCCGAGGTACGACTCGGGTTGCTTGGCGGCAATGCCGGAAACGAAGACATACTTGGACGCTTTCATCTCAGCCGGGGGGAGAACGTCCTCGTGAGTGATCTGGCTTTCTGTTACACGGCCCTGCAGAAGGGACTCTCCGAATGTCTCACGTAGCGGAATAACATCGAAATACCCCATAAATTGACCCTGTAGGTCAGTCAAACACGATAGAATGAGAGGGTTCTTTACGCGGAGCTGTTCGAACGTTGATGCCTCGATTGTAATACTGCCCGAGTAGCATTCTTCGGCGAGTTCACCTGCCTCTGTCGCTAGCTTGATGTCACACGGGCAATGCAAAATGTATGAAGTGGACTGCTCCGCAGGCCCGATAACATCGTCAACCGCGACTTGCGGAATTCCGAGCTTCCGAAAGTGGAACGTTCCTGACAGAATAAATGCCACGAAGGCTAAAGCCGATGTACCTAAAAGTCCGAAATGGACGTCGGCGATCCCCAGAACAGCCGAGATGCTGCCGATGATAGCAACCGTGGTTGCTAGTGTGGACAAGAGCGCACGCTTCTTGAGCGCCAGGACGATCAGCCGACGCGCTTTTCCCATAGGACAAAATCCTGGCGATACCAATGATCCGGTATGGTGCAAATCTGCCGGAATCCGTTATCAGCAAGTCTTGCCTTAGACTCCACATTATCAGTCCGTGAATCGCACCATAGCTTGTGCACTCCCATTGAGAGCGCGCGTCGATCGAGCGCCTGCAAGAGCTGATCACCGATCCCTCGTCTCCTGTAGACAGGATCTACGCCAAACCAAGACAACCAGATCGTCTCATCATCCAAATTGCTTATGACGAATCCGACAAGGCTAGTATTGAAGCGCGCGACGAGGATCGAACTTGAATCTATTGACGCACTCTGACGAAGTCGATTGGCGGAGTACTTGGATATCTCCGAGGTCTTTGCTCTTTCATTGTAGTACGGCAGCGCGTCGACAATCGTCCGGAACAAGGCGCTGACGCGCTCCGGTTCGTCGCTATCGTCGGCTATCGACATTGGTGCAATGACCAACTCTGCAACTGCGGCTGCGTGCTCCAGGATGATAATTCCGAGTTATGTTTCATTGAAATGCACTCTATGCTATCGCTTTGAGAGCAAAAAACAATCCCTCAACCACTAATTTTGGATAACCTCTCCTCGGCATATGGGCAAGCCTTGCGCCTCGTCATCAACGGTGCGGCGGGCACCGCCGAGCTCGCCCGGCGCGTTAAAATAGGACAGCGCCGTCAGATACGGATCGACCGGATCATCCTGGCTCCCACGCGACAGCGCCTCAGTTCCCGACAGCAAGGTCGGCAGCGCAAAAACACCAGCTTCGGGCCGCGGCCCGGCGAGCCGATGCCGAGAGATAGAGCCGCGACGGCTATGGGGCACGGCAAGTCGCGAGAGCATCAATTCGCAGCCTGGATGAGGATCGTGTCCCCAAGCGTGGTGTAGCTGGCGGCCCACCGCGTTCGCCGGCTGGAGCCGGGCCTGTCAGCTGGCGATAGCCGTGAGGCTGACGTTCGGATCATCGCTCAATGGCGCGATGGTTTCCAGCGTCATGTAGCGGGCGCGTTGGACCGCCCATTCATCGTTCTGTTCGAGCAGGACAGCTCCGATGAGGCGGACGATAGCGTCCTCATTGGGGAAGATGCCGACCACCTCGGTGCGCCGTTTGATCTCGCCGTTGAGGCGTTCGATCGGATTGGTGGAGTGCAACTTGGTCCGATGCTGCGGCGGGAACGTCATGTAGGCAAGCACGTCGGTCTCGGCCTCGTCGAGGAAGCCGGCAAGCTTGGGCAGCTTGGGACGGAGCTGATCGGCGACCTTGCGCCATTGGGTGCGAGCGGCCTCGGCATCGTCCTGGGCAAAGGCCGTGGCGATGAAGGCGGAGACCACGCGCCGTCCGCTCTTGCCGGCATGAGCCAGCACGTTCCGCATGAAGTGGACGCGGCAGCGTTGCCAGCTGGCGTTGAGCACCTTGGTCACGGTGGCCTTGATGCCCTCGTGGGCGTCGGACACCACCAGCTTGACGCCGCGCAAGCCGCGGCGGGCCAGCTTGCGCAGGAAGGCGGTCCAGAACGTCTCGGCCTCGGACGGCCCGATGTCCATGCCGAGAACCTCGCGCCGGCCGTCGCTGTTGACGCCGACTGCAACGATCACCGCGACGGAGACGATGCGCCCCTGCTGGCGCACCTTCACATAGGTGGCGTCGATCCAAAGATAGGGCCAGTCACCCTCGATTGGACGGCCGAGGAAGGCCTTCACTTTGTCGTCGATCTCGCCGCACAACCGACTGACCTGGCTCTTGGAGATGCCGGTCATGCCCATCGCCTGCACCAGATCGTCGACCGAACGGGTCGAGACGCCCTGAACGTAAGCCTCCTGAACCACGGCGGTGAGCGCCTTCTCGGCCATGCGCCGCGGCTCCAGGAAGCCGGGGAAATAGGAGCCCTTGCGCAGCTTTGGGATGCGCAGCTCCACCGCACCGGCGCGGGTCTCCCAGATCCGGTCGCGGTAGCCATTGCGCTGGGCCAGACGTTCGGGGCTCTTCTCGCCATAGGCAGCCCCGGTCTGGCTCTCGACCTCCAGCTCCATCAGGCGCTGGGCCGCAAAGCCGATCATCTCGCGCAGCAGATCGGCGTCTGGGGTCTTCTCTACCAGCGTGCGCAGGTTCATCATGTCTTCGGTCATCGGTGGTTCCTCGGTTGCGTTGGCGTGTCGCAACCCGATCCTACCGGAGAACTGCCGGTGACCACCGCAAAGCCGCCCGCCCGCTACGGCGCTATTTGGGAGCGCGCGTCCGGGCGGCTTTGCTCCACCGAGCTACACCACCTCCGGGGACACGACCTGGATGAGCGCCAGCCAACGCCCTTTCGCCGTCGGTAACAGCGACCTCGGGGTTCTCCCGTGCGCCTAGCGAGAATCCGGATGTCGCGACGGCTCCGGGCTTCGGCCTCCGCTCATCCAGGCTAAGATTATGTTCGTGGTCGGTGTGCAGCGCGAGAGCGAGTTATACTAGATCTGCGAACCAGCATAACTGGCACACCCGAGGGAGATGACGAATCTGCCCGATCCGATCTTCATCAGGAGAGGGAGAGCTGGCGCTACCGAGTGTTCCTCGGCGATCAAGAAGCCGGTCGAGCTTTTCGGCGTGATCTCCAGCAGAAAGGAAAGCAGCGCGACAGGTACGAATAAATCCAACTCTGCCGAACGCTCCTATTCTTTCTCAAACCCGAAGTCGGTGATACGCAGGCTCGCGGCGTTGTCGCGGACAATGTTCTCGATATCCTCCGAGAAGCCGTCGACCGTATCGGCGGCGATATCGAGCACGAGCGTGATTGTCGTTCCGCGCGCTCGGTCCAGCTCACTGAGAATCGACTGCGCGATGTTGCTGATCTGGGGCGTTGGACGGTTGGGATCGAGCGTCACCTTGGCATAGAAGCGCCGCGGACGAGCGGCCGGTGTTGGACTCGTTGGCAAGGCACCAGAGGGAGATGGCTGCCCTGTGGCAATCTCGACATAGTTGCCGGCGCCAAGCGAAGGTGTCTGCGGCACCTGCTTGGCCAGTTGCGCCTCTGCGGCCTCGCGGCGAACCAGCAGAACGTCGGAGTTGAGATCGATGGTAACCAACTGCGCGAGCCTTAGGCCGACATACTCTCCCCTGGCCTCATCGAACTGTTCTGCGATTGCGTACTTGGCGTCAGAGCGAGCCAATGCCTCGCTTATCGCTTTGGCCAAGACCTGCGGCTCGCGCAGCTTCGAGAGATAGGGAAACTGCGCAAACCAGTCGCGCAACTGCCGCACGGCGACATGCGGCTGGTTCGGCTGCCACACCTTGCTGAGGTCGTTGTCCAAGACCCCGAGGCGCGCAACGATGAGTCCATCGTCCTCGCACTTCTTCCACGCCAGTTGAGCCAATGGTACCGGGTCATTGCCACGATTGGTCAGTGCAACGGGTTCAAGGTCAAACCCACGCGCCGCGTACGAGCTTCCGGGATGGGGTTCCTGAGGCAACAACAAGTGCTTCCACCCACGACGCACCGCATTAAGAGCCGCAGCCTCTTGTTCGCCGAGCTTCTTTCTTGCATCACCCTCTTGCGCCGGCGGCAACTGCAGAACGCCGTGTGCATCCCGCACGATGGAAGCCCAAGCGAGCTTCTTGCGGACCACGTTCTGGATATCTTCGAGAGTTGCCTGGTCGGCAGCCAAGAAGGCGAGCCGATTTCGATTTCGGCGCTGGCCTGGCCCCTTATGTTCAACAATGTCGGCCGCGAGCGCCATCGCCGGGGTATCCGGGTCGCGTCCCCGCTGCCATGCCGATGGCGGAAGGAGCACAAGCGCGGCTTCATAGGCATCATCGATGCCGAGAGGATCGTCGGGCGCTCCGTGTACACGCAGAAAGCCGGTTCCCTTGTGCCGCTCCTCTGTGCGGATCAAGGTAATGATGTCTTCCTCGACGTCGTCGCTCAATATTGCTTTGGCACGGTCTTCGGCCTCCTGGTTGAGGGAGGCGATCGGCGAGAACCAGTAATTCTCGCCCGAGCTATAGAGGTATGCCGCATTTTCACCAAGCCGCCGTAGGGCTTCGGAAAACTGGGAGGGCTGCTCCCCGGGAATCGCACAGGCGAGCCGGAGACGGGCAATTTCCATTCCCTTGTTCGTCGAACCGTGGGGCGCGGTGGCCATGAGCAGCGCTGTCGCCGCACGGGTCACCGCCCTGTTCTTTCCAATCGCCGGAGATCGCGCCTCGATCTGCGCCGACTTCGAAAGGTCTCCGGCAACTTCCTTGGAAATTACCGCGTCGTATCCAGTCGGAAGCGGTACGAGGGCATTGGTACGAACCTTATCATCGGTCAGCGGCACGTCGCCCGGCAGGATCATTGGCGCTGCATGTCCGTCGCGCCATAGCCGATAGACGATCTGCGCCATCATCTTGAGAACGCCGCGGGTCTTCTGAAACCTTTCGAGGCCTGCCCAGTCGGTCTGCAACATCGAAAACAATTCGGGATGCACAGGGTATGCGGCGGTCAACTGAACCTCGTAGGCGCGTTCGCGGACGCCGCTCGGGAATTCACCCGCGTTGTTTCTATAGTAGCTCGTGAACGCCTTGACGGCTTGGTCACGCGCCTTCTCACCTTCGGGGTCGAGTTCCTGGAACAGGCGGCGGCGGATGATCTCATATGTTTCCGTGCCCTGTGCCGGAGACCAGGCCGACTGCACACGGCCGAAGACCTTCTCCAACGCCAGCAGTGCCTCGCGTCCGCGCTGGTTGCCAACCTCGGCGCCGCTCTCGGGCAGCGAGCCGACCACAAGCACACCACGTACCGCACTGGCGGCCTCGGTCAGCGATTGCAGGAACGAGACGAAGCCGTCGTACGAGATGCCTTCCAGATTCCGAGCGTAGGCGACGACCTCGTCGAGGAGGATGAGGCAAGGAGCGGCCTGCTTCAAAATGGCGATCATCGCGTCAGAGCCGGGATTGGTTCGCGCCTCGTCCGATGACTTGATAGTCTCGTAGGCCTTCCAGCCACCGAGCTTTACCGCGATGAGACCCCAAAGGGTCTTGACCGTGCGCGCGCCCTCGACTGTGAACGGCTGATTGGCACCAGCCGCCGTACCGACAAATACGACCGGCCTCGAACGTATCGGCAGTGTTGCCACAGCCGCGTCCTTGAAAATGTCGGCTAGACCTGGAAGCGTCTCGGGGTTCTTGGCACTCGCCAGATGATAGAGCGCCAGCATGGTGTGCGTCTTGCCACCACCGAACGAGGTCTGCAGCCCAATCACGGGATCGCCGCCCTTGCCGGCCAGCCGCTCAATCGCGCTCTGCAAGACCTTGCGCAAGCCGCCGGTGATATAAGTGATGCGATAGAATTCGCGGGGATCGCGGTAAGTCTCGGCACCCTCCCCCCGCGCCACGGTCGAAAGATCAGCCGCAAACTCCGCTTCCTGGAACCGTGCGGCCATCACATCGGCATGAGGTGGCGACACGTCGCGCCACGGCTTCCAACTGTATTTGCTGTCAACGAGATCGAGTGTCTGCTGTTGTGGGGCCGCGATCGTCTTGGCGGCCACCTCGGTCGTCACACCCATGGCCTCGGCCATCGCCTTGGTCTGGTCGTCGAGCAACGCCTTGATGCCCGCGACCGATTTCGGCTCGATCGCGTCCACCACTGCCTGGATGGAACGGAGGTACGAGATTGCGTCGGTGTCCGCAATCGTACCACTGGCATGCGCCATGTCGTTCCGCGCGGCAAGAGCCAGCGAGACGTGATTGCGCACGATAGGCTTCAGTCCATCACGGAATGCGTGCTGCCAGTTGTCGACCATGGTCTTCAACAGTGCGTAAGCGTCGAGCGGCTTCGATCGGTCGGTGCCGTCAGCCACCGACAGGTTCTGCTGCCAGTTGCCGCGATAGGCATCGCGCATCCGCTTTTCGACATAAGGCTGCAAGACCTTGGTCAGCAGGAGGAGCGCTTGATTGATGCGCTGGTTGGAGCCGAAACCACTCATGGCAATCCCTCTCAACGGCTGAACAGGTCGGAGTTGGATTCCGCCAACGCAGCCGCGCGCTTCTCGATTGCATCCCATTCCTGGTGAAGCCGGTTGTAAAATCGGCCCTCGGAAGCCCATTGCCTTTGCTCGCAGATATCGTAAAGGCGGCGGGCGAGCGCGTGGGCAGGCTCCGCTAGCGCGCCCAGGCAATTGTACAGGGCCGCGGCAGCTTCGATGCCGCCATCCTCTGCGCTGAGCCGTTTGATGAGGTGCTGACAAGCTTCCCAAACAGTGGCCCGGCCGGCCCTTACCGGCTCCCAGTCGTCTGGCAATTCGTCACGCCTTAGCAGACGGGCGGCGCCTCCACGCGCCTCAAAGAAGCCGGCCTCGTTCATACCGTTCAACGAAACGTTGACCGCATTTGTCATAACGATGGCATCACCCGATTTGCCATTTTCGAACCCCTTTGCGGCAAACCAATCTAGCGCGAAGCGGGTTTCGCTGTCGTAATCAGCGTCACCCGACGAAGTGATTTCCTCGCGCACCTGGTTGACGAGCCTCAAAGCATCTTTCACGATCATGGATGTGCCATCGGTGTTAAGCACATTCGCGTAGCGCGTGAAGACCCCGATGCCCGGGCCGATCGCGGCCTGCTGAATGTCGGTTGGACCCACACCAGCACGACGTATTTCGGCAAGCGCCTCCGGCAACTCGCGTCGCAACGCACGCACAAAGTCGGCGCGGGTGATTGTTAACGCTGAAGTCTCGCGGCGACGGCACACAAGGACGATGGATGACGCAAGGGCGTTGGCCTCCTTATTGCGAAATCCCCCCGCGCGCTCTGTCCTAACCGGCCATGTTCCATCGATTGCCAGTCCGCAATCGGTAACAGCTTGCAAGAAGGTCGACCAGCCGGCCGAGGTGATACCATCCTCACTAGCCTCAGATTGCTTGAATGCATAATAGATCGTCACTGGAGAACTCTCCGTTGCCGCAGCAAGGCCTCGCAGCGCAAGCTTCATTCCGTTCAAGAAGAACGCCTCCGCTTCATCTCTACCACCATGACGATACGGGGTAGCTATCAGCTCCTCCTTCTTGGGCGTTAGCACACGACGAAACAACGCTGGGTGAACATCACTCAGCGTCTGTCGAAGCCGCACGTAGAAGAAGTCAGAGAGATCGGCGTAACCTATGTTGTCGTAGTACGGTGGATCAGTTGAGATGAGTAGACCTTCGCCAAATCGATTCTCGCTGGCATTTTTCGGTTCAATAGCTCCTGCAACATCAGTTGCAATCAATGCCGTATCAAGAACCTTGGAAACCAAAACAGTCATTCGCTCAATATTGCCCGACGAAGTTGCAAACGGATTAGCTTCCGCATAATCCCAGACCATCGGCATTGCCTGTCTACCGAAAGCACTCACCACGTGAAGCTTTGTAGGAAGAGCGCTCCACGTACAAATTGTGTTACTTCCCTCGCTCACTTTGTCGACAGCGAACGCCAAATACGTTGTCACCGCATCTGCATAAGCCGCAGGGCCTAGACCCCCATCGGCGAGACGGCGAAGATCGTCGGAGTAGGCGCCGGACCAATGCTTCTTCGCGTCCGCCAGCACCTGCCCTCGCGCCTCTTTCACAAGGTCGGAGAATGTCGCCAGAGCTGTGAGCTGACGCGGAGTAAATAAATCTCTCCACCGCGAAATGCCATAATTCGGCGTCTTGAAATCCCGAGGATTGTCCGGCAAGTCCTGTTCCAGCTCCGGTACCTCGGGGGGAGAGACCAAGGCAGCATTGATGTGCTCGTCGTTCGGCGGCAGATAAATGCGAGCCCTGGAACCCTCGGCAACGATCGCCATGAGCCGTACGCCCATGCGCCCGGCCTGGCCCTCCGCTCGAATATGCGTAAACGGCATAGGCGTGCCTGTCAGTAGGCAAACGCCTCCCCGTCGATTGACCGTACCTACCTGCGCTACTTCTAAGTCCGACTTGGTCGGCTTGTCATCGATCTCGAATACCCACGTCATCTTAGCGCGGTCGACGACCGGCTTAACTATCGCTTCCTGACCCGGTCTCGCCGACAGCACGAACGAGGAGGCTAAAGGCACGTGCGTGCCCTTCGCGCGTGGATCTGGGCTGGGCACCGTGCGCGCCCACAGCCATGAGATCACGGTGGCTTCCGCCTTCCCGTCCTTCAGCTTTGCCTTGGGATAAAGATGACCGATCCTTCTCTCGGCCTCGGCACGCATCCAGCGGCCGTAGTAGCGGACGTCATCTGCGAGGCCCTGGGCGCCCTTCCATTGATGCAGCTCATTAACCTCTGGATTCACCGGCTTACGGCCGCAAAATTTTGGCGGAAACTCGATCAACGCCTTGCCAATCAAAACGGCCACAGGGTTCAGGTCCGACCCCGTTGCCTTGAGACCGAGCCGTTGAGCTTCGAGCGGGATCGAGCCACCACCCGAGAACGGGTCGTAGACCGGTGGCGCGTTGCTCTGCAGATACTCAATGATCGCTTGCGGCTTCATCTGCCCCAGCGGAGGTAGGACCTCGCCCCGCCCACGGGCCACTGATCGAGCAATCTCGTAGCGAGCTTCGGTCAGAATGACCTCGTTGGTGGATGCCTCCCATGGCACCAGACGCTCAATCAGATTGTGGAGCCGATCGCGCTCGGCCTTCTGTAGCTCGACGGTCGGAAATTCCTCCGGGCATGAGCTCGGGTCGTCGACAAGTTGCGCAAACAGTACCGCGCGGCACGCTGCAAGTGGACGCCGCGCCCACCACAGATGCAGTGTAGACGGATGCCCATGGCGTATGGATTTCTCTCGCGCACTCTCTCGGTTGATCACCTCCAGCGGGATCGAGACTTCGATGAGCTTTTTTCTGGTCTTTGCGGCTACAGCCATCAACTCTGTTCCTCGTGAAATGACCCGCCATTGAAATTCGCGAGCGCGGTCCAAAATGTGGCTTGCGAATTCTTGGCGCTCTTTCGTCTCAGCATGGCGCCGTCCCGCGACTCATAAGTTTATCGAGGTGAAAGATCGTGGCGCAAACGTCCTGCGCTGGCGCGCTATCGAAGGGCTTGCGCACGTATATCGGCTGGTTCGCGACCCCTTCTGCAGTAATAGGCACGATCGCCAGGACGAAGTGTTCCTCGGCATTCAGCGCCACAATCATCTCATTGGTCGTGACCGTGATCGTGTCTCCGCCCTCGATGCGTCCCTTCACCTCTATGAAGAGCAGGTGCCCCGTGACGGCGTCTCGGCTTTCGATATCGTAGCCAACCTTTGCTGCCGACACGTCAATCGGCTCCCGGCCCAGCGCGCGCTCGGCCGCGAACACCGCCTGCATCGCAAGACGCTCGACCTCGGCCCGCGCAAGCGCATCTTCCGCGAAGCCGTCAGGCGGTTGGGCTGTCCTGGGTCTCAGCAATCCTATTGGCACGATGAGGGCCGCTCCCTTGACCTGCGGCGGCAGAGCTTGGATGTCGCGCTCCTCGACAAGTTGCCGCAGCCGCCGGTCCAATCGCTCCGTGAGCGTTTGCGCGTACGCCCGCGCATTGCCGGAATTGAGCCGGCCACCTTTGCCAGCCTGCTCCTTGAGGGCCAGTTCCTCGGCCCGGCCATCCCAGAAATTGATCTCGCGCTTGAGCCGCGCCTTCACCTCTCCCTCCACCCGATCCACCTCCGCGAGCCTGCGCTCGCGCGTCTCCCTGAGGTGCTCCGGCACGAGATGGGCGATCGCAAAATGCATCGCCTTCTTCTCGATGTCGTCCCTGAGCCAGTCGGCTTCGAGCAGCTGACGTGCGGCATCGATCTCACCAGATTGGAGGGGTCGAAAATCGAGATAGGGTGCCGGACCGGCATCCTGGGCGTTGCCATGCTCATCGAGCATAACAAACTGCATTCTGCGGGACGCGATGCTCGGTTGCCCATTGCGGCCCGGGCGGCCGTCGCGGATCGCGTGCTCCAGCGTGACAAGCACGCGGGGGCCGCGGCCATCCTCGTTGGCTTCATCCACCAGGATGGCGCCGCGTTTCAGGACGTCGCCCGCCTCCTCAAGGGTAACGGCGATCGTGACATCGAGCAGCCCGTGGCCCGGCGTGATGATCGCGGCCTGCGGCTTATGCGTGTCGCGATATCCCTTGTCGAAGCAAACGCGTTCGTAGCGCTCGGCGATTGGCACAACGCCACCGGCAAATCGATCCCGGTCGCGCAGACGCCCAGGGACGCGGGCTATTTCATAGCGTCCGGTCTCACGCCGCCGGATCTGGCCGCCGAGCCGCACGAATGCCCTTTCGAAGAAGGCGCGGATGTAATGCGGCTGCAAGCGTCGCGCCGCAGCACGCTCCATCTTTTCCCGGATCTCCGTGACAGTTCGCGGATCGAGCCCTTCCGAGGTCAACTTCCGCTCGCGGATCAGCGTCTCGATCTTCTCCGTGTCGACGACGCCATCGACCGCCGTGAATAGCTTCTGCTTGTGCTTGGGGTCGTCGCCATAAAGTACGGCTTCCATGAGCAGCTCGCGCAGCGGCTTGCCCTCGAACAGCTCGCCGAGCACGTCATAGACGCTGTCACGTCCCCCCAGCGCCTCGCGAGCTCTCTCCAGCTTTTCGAGCAGCCGACCGTAGACCTCACCTTCCCGCGTATCGGCCGAGACAAGATTCCAGAGGTGGCAGACCTCCGTCTGGCCGATGCGGTGGATGCGCCCGAAGCGCTGCTCCAGCCGATTCGGATTCCATGGCAAATCGTAGTTGACCATCAGATGTGCGCCACGTTGCAGATTGACGCCTTCGCCTGCGGCATCGTTTGCAACGAGGACACGAACCTCGGGATCGTCGTTGAAGGCCACAATGTTCGCCTTGCGCACGTCACGGGGGACGCCGCCATGGATGACGACCACGGCCTCGGATTTGCCGATGCGCTGCCTGATCTTGTCCGCGAGGTATTCGAGCGTGTCGCGTGGCTCCGTGAAAATCAGAAGCTTGCGACGCAGGCCCGTCGCCTCGTCCACCATCGGCGGCTTGTCGAGGATTTCGCCAAGCTGGCGCCACTTGGCATCCTGACCGGATTTACGAAGTTGATCAGCGAGTCTTTCGAGCTCGCGCAGGACAACCAATTCGGCTTCAAGCTCGGGAATGGTCTGGGCTGCAGTTGCGCGATCCGCGATCTGCTGCTCGGCATCCTCCAGTTCGGCACCACCGGCTTCATCGAGGTCTTGATCTTCGTCATCGTCCAGAACGGAGGGAAATTGCTCCTGCTTCTGCAGCCGGCCGCCTCGAACGATGATGCGCTCTTCGGCCAAGCGAGCTTCGAGCCGTTCGCGGCGACGATGCAGCGAGCGATAGATCGCCGCGGGGGAGGACGCCAAGCGCCGCTGCAATATCTGCAAAGCGAAGCCAACATTGTTCCTTCGCTTATCGTCTCCGAGATTGTTGAGGTTGCGCATCTCATTGCGGACGTATTGGGTGACTGCCGCGTACAGCTGCGCTTCGAGGTCCGAGAGCTGGTATTGGATCGTGGATGCCTTGCGCTCAGGAAATAGCGGCGAGCCATCGAACTTTCGCAGTTCCTCCTTGGTCAGCCGCCGCATGAGGTCGGACACATCGACCTTGCGCGCTCCCTCACGCGGGCGTCCTTCGAACCGGTCGGCGTCGAGAAGCCCCATGAAAAGCTGGAAGTCGGCGTCGTTGCCGTTATGCGGCGTTGCCGACATCAGCAGAAAGTGGCGAGCGCGGCCGCCGACCAATTGGCCGAGCTTGTAGCGCTTCGTATATTTCACCTCGTTGCCGAACAGGCTCGCGGCCATCCGGTGCGCTTCGTCACAGATCACGAGGTCGAATTCTGGTGCGGCCTGCAGTTTGGCCTGCAATGCATCTGAGCGTGCAGCCATATCGAGCCGCATGATCAGGTGATTGCGCTCGATGAAGGGGTTCCCGGTGACCGAGGCCTCGATCTGCTCTCGCGATACGATATCGAAGGTGAGATCGAATTTTTCCTTCAGCTCATCCTGCCACTGCTCGACCAGGCTGCCGGGCGCGATGATGAGGCAGCGCTCCAGGTCAGCACGAATGATCAGTTCCTTGATGAAGAGCCCGGCCATGATTGTTTTGCCGGCGCCAGGATCATCGGCGAGCAGGAAGCGCAGCGGCTGTCTCTGCAGCATTTCGCCGTAAACGGCTGTGATCTGGTGCGGCAACGGCTCGATTCGGGAGCTGTGGACGGCAAGATAGGGGTCAAAGAGATGAGCCAGCCTGATTCGTTGCGCCTCGGAAGCCACTCGAAAGGCCTCCCCGTCGCCGTCGAAGCTAAAGGCTCGGCTGGCCTGGACCAGCTCCAGGCCAGGCTCCGAATCGCGATAGAGCAGCACCTCTGCCGGACCGTCTGCGCCTCTGTAAACGAGGTTCAGGGCATCCGAACCGATCCACTGGACGCGCACGACCTCGACGACCGCCGGGCCCGCCACCCCGCGAATCTTCGATCCCGCAACGACTTTCTCCAAAACCAGCATAGATAGTGCTCCCGCCTCCTGGCGACGAGATATCACGTTTATGTCGTTCCGGGGCTGCCCCGCGGACATCCATCGACAGGGATCTTTGACGCCCGGGTTTGGATTTCCAGAACCAATGGAGGTCTGACGGATCGGGGCGACCCCGGTCTCGCTCAGCACGTTGGCGCCGACGACCAGCCCTTCGGGCTGCAGATAATTCAGCCATTCCGAAGTTTCGTCCGGTTGGGAATGAAAGTCACCGTCGTGCGCGGTTCGTCGCCGGCCAGAGATAAACGGGACCGGCCGGCTCCAGGTGGCGCGCCTGCACCTCATAGCCCTGGCGGACTTTCTCAAGCTCGCTGTCCAGCTCCTGTGCAGCCGCAGCAGCTTGCCGCCCCAGACCGGCGATCGGCCTCGAACTGGCGCAGCTCGCGCACATGTTGCTTGCGGATGTCGTCGTCGCTCGGGCCGAACAGATCCATCTGCGCAGGGGCTCCCGGCAGCTGCTTGGTGCGCATCGCCTCGCGCGCCCGGTCGACCTGCCGCGGCCTAGCCGAAGCGCACTCGAAGCTCCTCAATTCTACGATCAAAGCGACCGGCACATTCAATACAGAATACGGGTTTGCCAGATTGGCGGGTGCCCAATCCGCCAGTCTTTGAGCAACCTCGACCGAAACCATGAAGCGCGCACCCTCGCGAATCGACATATTGCCACTTTTGCCAGTTGTATTTGGTCTTGGCGAAATCGAGGCGGCTGCGGCGATCGGCGTCTCAGCAAGTAAGTTCCGCGCACTCGTCAAAGAAGCTCGGATGCCGCGCCCTCGACGAATTGACCGACGCTTTGTCTGGGACGTCGATGAGCTGCGCGCAGCGTTCAAGGCTCTTCCTCATGAAGGAGAGAGCGAAGGATCCGATACATGGGCGGACGTGGTGTAATCCGGTTGAAGTATGTTCACGCATTTCGTGATCGTCAGGGCCGCATGCGTTACTACTTCCGCCGCGATGGAAGGCGGACGCCCCTTCCCGGCTTGCCCGGCTGTGGTGAGTTTATGGACGCATACGCGGCGCTGTTGGCCAACAGGCCAAAGCCTGCTGAGCTACGACGGGCAGCCGCCCCCAAGACCTTCGCCGCACTCGCAATCCTCTATTACGGCTCTCCACAGTATCGCTCGCTGTCCGCGTCCAGCCGCACCAATTATCGGCGAGTGATCGACGGCTTCCTGGAAGAACATGGTCATCGGCGTGTCGATCAAATGACCCGAGCGCACGTCGACGTCGTCATCGGCAAGATGGCCGACAGGCCGGGCGCAGGCATCATCTTGCTAAAGCGGATCCGAACCCTGATCCGCTACGCGATGGCACTGGGCTGGACAGATCGAGATCCAACTGCCGGCGTGCGGGGATACAAGTCGAAGGAAATTCATACCTGGAATGAAAGCGAGATAGCGGTCTTCGAGCGCCACTGGTCGGAAGGCACAAGGGAACGCCTGACCTTCGCGCTGCTCCTCTACACAGGCCAACGTGGCTCAGACGTTTATCGGATGACGTGGGCAGACATTTCGGGAGATGCGATCCGCGTTGCCCAGCAAAAGACTGCCGCGAAGCTCACCATTCCGATCCATGAGGCGCTGGATCGCGTCCTTTCGACTGCGAACCGCGATCACCCGACAATCCTGGCGACGGCTTATGGCGAGCGGTTCTCCGTGAAGGGCTTCGGCCAGATGATTTCGGCCGCGATCCGGGAAGCAGGGCTCCCCCAACGGTGCAAAGCCCATGGGCTCCGGAAAGCTGCCGCGCGACGGCTGGCCGAGGCCGGATGCTCTGCAAGCGAAATTGCGGCGATTACCGGACACAAGACATTGGCAGAGGTCGAGCGCTATACGCGCGCGGCTGACCAAGAGCGGCTGGCGAGAAAGGCGATCCAGCGACAGTCCGAAAACCAAATTGGCAAACCGCCAATCAGGGAAGTGGCAAACTCCACCGATGAAGCCTTAGAGATCAATAGCTTAGCGTGGAAAATGGCGCTCCCTAGGGGAATCGAACCCCTGTTTCAGCCTTGAGAGTTGGAGTTTTTCCTGCTCGACCAGTTCGCATCCATTCGCCGCAATCCAATATTATCATATACTTAGATGATCGAGGTTCGCGATCGACCGCCTCCGTACGCCCTCGCTTATTCGACGGATATTCGACGGTTTCGAGAAGGTTGGCATGGCGAAAACACTCTTAGAAGAACAGATCACGACGGCCAGGGCGCGCTGCAGGTTGGATCTAGGCGTACATTGGCGGCGCCTCGATGCCGAGGCGCATCTTGGCTATCGCAGAGGCAAACGAAGTGGGAAATGGCTGGTACGCTGGCGCAATCACCATGACGGAGCCAATTACAAGCAGGCGTCGATCGGGGTTGCCAACGACGTCAACGACAAACCAGCCGAAGGCACGCTGACCTTTGAACAGGCCGTGACACAAGCGCGAGAGCACGTCACCCGGTCAAGGGCAGAAGCGGCAGCGCTAGCTGCCGGACCGCCGCCCACAGTGCAAGCGGCAATTGAGATATACGTTCGCGAGCGCAACGCCCGTGACAGCCGGAGGGCCGGTCGCGAAATTCGCTCCGATGCTGGCCACCGACTGCGGCGCTACCTTCTTGGTCAAGAGCGCCGTGGTCGTCAGGAAGCCATCAAGGCTGCTCCCCTTGTCGCTGTCCGCCTGTACGCGTTGACCGAAAATCACCTTCTAACTTGGCGTGAGAGCCTGCCGGCAAAATTGAAGGCCACCACGAGGCGCCGCCTCGCAGCTGACCTAAAGGCTGCCCTGAATGCAGCATGGCTCCGCCTCCCCTCGGAACAGAAGAAGCTGAACCCGACATTCCCTTCCATTGTGAAAGACGGGCTCAAGGCTGAGCGAATCGACGATGACGACGAGACATCCGTCGCTCGAGACAACCAAATTCTCACGGATACACAGGTCAGTACCCTCCTCCGAGCTGCGCGCAAGATCGACGAGGAGCAAGGGTTTGAAGGCGACCTATATCGCATCGTCGTGTGCCTTGCGGCAACGGGTGCGCGATTTGCGCAACTGAGGCGGATGCGCGTGAGTGATGCGCAGCCGATAGAGCGACGCCTGATGGTGCCAGGGTCATACAAGGGGCGCGGCGGCAACGGCGGCTATGTGCCGGTACCCGTCGGTGAAGATGTCATTGACGTTCTGATGCCGGCAATTTCAGGCCGGCCGAAAGAAGCGCCATTGTTCGAACGCTGGCGGTACGAGCAGGCTGGTAACTTCGGGTGGAAACCGTCAGAGCGCGGTCCGTGGAGGACAGCTGAACTCACTCGGCCGTGGCAAGACATCCGCAAGCGCGCGGGGCTTCCAAAGGTCATCCCTTATGCGTTGCGGCATTCCAGTATTGTACGCGGCCTACGCAATCTGCTGCCCATTCAGCACGTTGCCAAAATGCATAACACATCGGTGCAGATGATCGAGCGCCATTATGCGAAGTACATTGCAACAGCCCTGGAAGATCTAGCCAGGGCCGCCATAATACCTCTTGTCCCCCGCGGAGAGGTGAGCCTATCGTCGATGGCTGGAAGCAGTAAGCCGCTCTCATTGCCGACAGACAATGCCTTAGATGGGCACGACTCTGCCGGCTCCGAAATGTAACGCTGCAGGCCGCTGGTTAGCTCGCGGCCATTTTCAGTTCGATACGTGAAGCGTGTACTTACTACCTTGAATATGTCCGAGCGAAACGACTATCTTCCGTTGGCGGGCGCCACATTGATGCCAAGCAGAGACAACAGAGATTGCACAACGACGAGCCTACGACGACCGACCGTCGTCGTCGTAACCCGACCATTTCCGATGAGTTCATAGATCTTGGTTCGCCCAAGCCCCGTTGCTTGACAGGCTTCCGCCACGGTACAGGTCAAGCGGTGCGCAAATGGGATGCAATCTGGCGGGGCACGGTTCGGCTCATCTGGAGCCGCAATGGACGCCGTTCGGGTACCGCATTCGAGGCGCCGGCCACGTCGCTTCAAGGTTGCGCCTCCTCCATTTTCGCAAGATTTTACCCTGAGGTCGCCTGCACTCGACGTCAACAGAGCCGAGCGAGCAGAGTGTCCTGGCGTACCCTAGAAAGCTGCGGAGGGGCTGACAAAGATGGATTGTATTTTTGGACCGAACTAGCCGAATTCGAGTCGCTCCCCTTCGTCTGCACCAATCATTAGCTTCTATGCGGTCGTCAAAGTCCAAGGCGTTATTCAGTTAGAGAGAGCGGGAGCGATGGCGCGACGATGACCTACCCTTCCAGCATCATTTCCAACCAATCTGGCACATTTCACTTATTCGATCAGGCGATGCCTGCTAAACGCCAAAGACCTAGCTCACTACGATCGCAAGACATTATCTGGCCGCCTTACCACTATTCGGCGTCTCCTGCATCTCGAGCTGGAATAAAACGCGGTTCATGCTTTTGACTACGCAGGTATTCATCAACGCGATCAGTGACCGCATATCTCATTGCCTTCTCACTAAATGCATCGAGGCGGGCCTCCAGCATCGCTATTCGCGCCTTCATCTCTGCCTCGCTCTTTGCACGATCTTTTTCTTGCGCTTCGAGCTTTTCGATCAGCCTTTCGTTCAAGCGCTTATACTCTGACAACGCGTTCTCAGTCGCATCCTTCAAAGAGTCAAAACGTGTTTTTACGACGATATGCTCATCGTAGATTTCCTTTAGCTTAGCCAGAACGGCGGCAGTCTTTTTCCCATCAAACATACGACTAGACCTTTAGCCGCGCTTGCTGCGCCCAAGATGTGAATTCCTTAAGTGTCTTGGAGAAATCGCTCATTTCCAAAAGCAATTCACGAGAGTTGGCTTTTGTCGCCTCTAGCGTCAATTGAATGTGATTTAGTATGGCTTCTTCGGCGGTCAGCTTCTTCTGCTCCCCCTTGTCGTAGATTTCAGAAGCGGGAGCCCTGGCTTGTCGCACCGGCGATCTCTTGTTCGCCGTGTCTTCGTCAAGCATAGTTGATAGTCTGATTTCATTCTCGAAAACATCTGGCTGCCCCTGTCTGGCACGATCAGAAATTTCGGATAAACCGTCACCAGTACTACTTTTCAACACCAGCCGGTTGAGCCTTGCCGTGAACTTGACCAGATCCTCCGGCAGCTCGCCGTCAAGGATCTGCGCCTGCTCCAGCAACAAGAACGAGAGATCGTCGACCTTGGCCTTGTCGGCCGCACCCATGGCGACCGCCATCACCAGCGGATGGCGTAGATTGATCTCCAAGATCGGCTTAGTGCGAGCGCCGGGCGCCTGCTGCGACAGGATCCGCTCCAGCTCGCGGTCGGGACCGTGGCTGCCGGCAACCAAGCACGAGGCGCTGGTAGTGAGCCGCGTCGAGACCTTCACGTCGGCGACGCGATCGCCGAGACTCGCCTTGATCAGCGCCACCGTGTTTGCCTCGTCGGCCGCCGGCTTCTCCGCCTCGCCGTCCTTCTGCTTATCGGCAAGCGGGATCGGATCGAAATCGATGTCGCCCTGGCTCAGCGACTTCAGCGGCTTGCCGTCGAATTCGAGCCGCGCCGAGGTCCAGAACGCATCGACCGGGTCGGTCAGCAGCAGCACCTCGACGCCGCGCGCCTTGGCCGCTTCGAGCCGGGGGTTGGACTTCAGCCGCTCGATGCTGTCGCCGACCAGGAAATAGATCTCGGTCTGGTTCTCCTTGAGACCCTCGACATACTGCTTGAGCGAGCGCCGCTCGCCTGACGTCGTGGTGAAGCGCGACAGCGCCAGCAGCTTGTCGCGCCGCTCGAAGTCCTCGTAGAGGCCTTCCTTGATCACCGCGGCGAACGCATCCCAGATCTTGTTGAAATTCTCGGGATCCTTGTCGGCGAGCTGCTCCAGCTCGCTGATGACCCGCGTCGTCACGGCTTTTCGGATCTGCGCCAGCTGCGGATTGTTCTGCAGCATCTCGCGCGACAGGTTGAGCGGCAGATCCTCGCTGTCGATTACGCCGCGGAAGAAACGCAGATAGGCCGGCAGGAGGTCGGCATCGTCGGTGATGAAGACGCGGCGGACATAGAGCTTGACCTTGCCCTTGCGCGCCGGCTCGAACAGGTCGAGCGGCTTGGTCGAGGGCGCGAACAGCAGCACGGCGTAGGAATAGCGGCCTTCGGCGCGATAATGCAGCGTCATCGCCGGATCGTCGAACGCGTGCGCAATCGACTTGTAGGCCTTGGTGTAGTCCTCCGCCGTCAGTTCGGATTTGGAGCGCTGCCACAGCGCGCTTGCCGAATTGATCTGGCGCGGCTCGCCCTCCTCCGGCACCAGCATGATCGGGAACTGGATATTGTCGGAATAGGCGGTGACGATGCGCTCGATCTCATAGGTTTCGAGATATTTCTTGGCGTCGTCCTTGAGGTGCAGCACAATCTCGGTGCCGCGCGCCACCCGCTTGGCATCCTCCTCGGACGCCGGCGCCACCTCGAAACCCGCGCCGCCCGACGAGGTCCAGGTCCAGACCTCGCTGCCGCCGGCGCGACGGCTGATCACCTGGATGCGGTCGGCGACCATGAAGGCGGAATAGAAGCCGACGCCGAATTGGCCGATCAGGCCGGTGCCGTCCTTGGCCTCGGCCAGCTTCCGCACGAACGCCTTGGTGCCGGAGCGGGCGATGGTGCCGAGATGGTCGATCAGTTCCTGGCGGTCCATGCCGATGCCGCTGTCGGCGATCGTCAGGGTGCTGACAGCCTTGTTCGGGATGATCCGGATCTGGGGAGCCTCGCCTTCGCCGATCAATTCGGGCTCGGCGATCGCCTCGTAACGCAGCCTGTCACAAGCATCAGAGGCGTTGGAAATCAACTCCCGCAAAAAGATGTTGGTCTCCGAATAGACCGAATGCACCATTAGGTGCAAGAGCTCGGAAACTTCGGCTTCAAAAGGTTGCACATCAAAGTCCGCTTTGACGGACATATCAACTCTCTTTCGGCTGCAATACTTAAGTGTATCTCGTGATGTAGTCGGGAGGAAGCATAATAAATTCGCTTGTTCCGAGACCGGAAAACTGAACCGTTTTTGGCGAGAGTCTTGCGCTGCCGAGTACCCTCGGCTGGGAGGAGCGGAAGACGATGAAAGCCTTGAAATTCTCGGACACCCCAGGCGTTCATTCTGAAGCAGGGCAATGACGGCCTGCCGGTTGCCGAGATCTGCCGCAAGGCCGGGATCAGCCAGGCGACCTATTTCAACTGGAAGAAGAGGTACGATGGGTTGCTGCCGACCGAGATGCGGCGGCTGAAGCAGCTCGACGACGAGTACGGCAAGCTGAGGAAGCTGGTGACCGATCTGTCACTCAACAAGGAGATGCTGCAGGAAGTGATCCGCCGAAAGCTGTGAAGCTTGGTCGGAAGCGCAAAGTCGTCGACAAGGTCTGTGGCGAGTGGCAGGTGTCGATCCGCAGGGCCTGCGACGCCCCCGAGTTCGACAGGTCGGCCCTCGAACAACGGATCAGGGAGATCTGTCAGGTCCGCGTCCGCCACGGTTATCGCTGCATTCACGTCGTGCTTCGTGGCGAAGGATGGCGCCACGGGCAGAACAAGACGCGGCGGGTCTATCGCGAGTTGGGCCTGCAATCGCGCAAGAGGACGCCGCAGCGTCAAGTCAGGGCCAAGCTGCGGGATGATCGGAGGCCGGCGACGCTGCGGCGAGCAGGCGGTAGGCGATTGCAAGAAGGTCCGAATGCTTCACGCAGAAGGTCCGTGCGAGGGTCCCCCGCCTTTCCGGAAAACGTGTGGAGGCGGCGCGGAGCGTTTGGATGCCTTGCGCACGCCAAGGTCGCTGCCCTTTAGAAACAGGAAGAACGTATGCGAGCGGCTCGCCGCTCTCAGAGCATCTTGCGCGAGGGATTGAAGCCGAACGACCAGGTCGCGTCTGCGGCCTAGTTCACGAAATCCCGATCCGCACTTGCGGACGCGCACGGCTAGAATCGACCAGAACTGCCTACTTATGTCTGGCTAGAACTCGCGGCTTCCGCAGAAGACTTTCTATCGCGCTGGTGTCGTCGGGCATGCGATCGGTTCATATTTGAAGCCAGCTGGCTCCGTGCATTGCCGAATGCCCTTGGCTAACGTCGCGCTCTTCTTCAGCTCGGCCAGCATATCTTTAGTAAAATAGGGCTGTTCGCACTCGAGCTGTTCGGCTGTCATCCCCGGCGCGCCAACGCAGGCTTTCTCCAGTTCCTCTACCTTCAGGCCGGTGACGCCCTTGAAGCTGACGCGTGAGATCGTTGCGTGGTCGAACTCTGCTCCGGTGAGCGTAGCGCCCGAGAAATCGGCACCTTGGATGTTGGCGTAGGAGAAATTTGCGTCCGTGAGGTTAGCATCGATGAAATGCGTGACGTAATGCCGTCGCTCGTCTCCATTCCACGTGCCCCGACACCGCGCGGGCCGCGTGTCATCCTCGGCCGGTTCGTTCAGGCGGTTGCCGATTGCCGTGCACCAGCCAGGGTTCTGCCAATCGCCCGCCTCGATGCCGATGAATTCCGCCCCCTGCATTTCCGCCTTCACGAAATTGGCGCGGTGCATCTTCGACGCCGACATGCGCGTATGGCCCAGACCTTTGACAACGCCCCATTCGTCTTGCAGGTCGAGGCCGACGTAGCAGCCGTGTTCGAGGTCAAAATGCTTTCCGGTCGGATCGTCCTGCGCTTTCCGCTCGCCGATGGCCCTCATCGCGAGTTGAATAGATCCGTCCAGTTTGAAACCCGGCTGGCGGTACTTTTCGCCGGAGCAGAGCTTGTCTGAGGCCGTCTTGACATAGGACGACAACGTATCGAATACGGCCCGATGGTAGGATCGGTCGCTTCGCGCGACAAAGGTCAGGACATGGATCGCCTCCGCCCGCGCGGGCTCCGAGCCAGCCGTCGCATCCGTCGCCAGCAGTGGCTTGATATTTGAGGCAAACAGCTCGGCTTTTTTCTGGTTGAACGCGTCTTCGGTCCCGCGGATGCCCTGCAGGCTCGTGATGACGGTCGCGAAGACGGCGAGGCCCCCTAGCGTCTGTACGACCGCTGATCGGACCTTGGATCGCATCTCGATGATCTTGCCGAGGTCCTCCGGCGGAATGGGAACGAGCCTGCCGTCGGCACCCACCGTGCGATCGATGGGCACCGCATAGACCGGAACGAGAATAATGAGGGTGATCGAAACGACCACATAGAACGCAATCGAGGTGAGGAGGACATCCACCGGGATGTACAGGCCCCACAGTGTCAGCCCTGCGTCCATCGCTCACCTATGTCTGTGTTGCGAGCTCATCAAGCGGCATCAATCTGCGAAGACACTATCGAGCAGATGCGCAAGGCGCACGCCCGCCTTTTGCAAGCGCTCCCGGATGATGACGTCGCTCTTTGCCAGATACGCCGCATCGATCGTCACGCTGCCACTGTCAGGTGGATCGCAGGATTTCCCATGGAAGGTGCAATAGCCGGTTTCGGCTGCCTCGCTGATGGCGAAGGATTCGTTCGCCCAGTCGTGAGGATCGGACGCATTCCACTCGGCGATTTGCTCGTCCGTGATCGCGTCGAACAGCTTGTCGGCCGCAAGCTTCACATCCGATCCGACCGCGTGCACCACGAGGCAATTGTCCCAGGCGGAATGAAGATTCCGGCTACAGGCGCCCGAGACGTCGATGGTGTTTCCGCCACGATCATCCGCGAACGAGACATGCAGCGGCTGGTGGACATCGCCGACCCAATGGCCCAGCGACTTAAGCGCGATCAGGCGGTCGGCGGTTTTGGAGGCCTTCGAGGCTACGTTCTCGGCATCGTTGAGAATAGCCGTTACGACGCATTCGCTCGCGCCTCCGCAGTCATCCGCGGTCAGTGGCTTGCCGTCACGGGGCAGATTGAGGAAGTGGCGCGGCGGGTGGATGCGCGGGTGGTCGGGGAAGATGCATGAATCCGCGAATGTATCGAATTCCGATCCTGATTTGATCAGTTTTCGAACAGCCGCACGCGTGTCGGGCTGAGCGAGGCGAAAGGCAATCTCGCAGACGATCTTGTGCCCCTCATCACCCCACGCGGCGGCCTGGCCGCAAAGCGCCGCCCATAGGATCACAGCAAACGAAAGAAGCCGCATGATACATCTCCCTTCGAGAGAAATAGTCGGATTTTGATCGCTCCTGCGATGGCCGCTCGGCGCCCTATTGCCCTGAGAAATAGAGGCGCCTGAGGGTTCGGTCCGTCCCCTTCGCAAAATAGCTGGCGCTCGGCCGTTCGCCGTCGATCCAGTTTGGATTGTCGATCAGGTATTTCCGCAAAAGAGCGGCGGCGGGCGTCTGATTGTCCTTGAACGAGAGCGATTCCCGGAAGGCATAGTGGGAGAAGAGCCGCATGAACTCCCCAAGATAAATATCCGCGAGGATTTCGTTGCCCTGGATCACCAGCATGTTTTCGTCGTTGGTGATGGCGGACGCATCGGAAAAGTTCGCCGACCCCACAACGATGACCGGGTTGGGACCGAGAGGATCGGAGATCATGTACTTGGTGTGCACATAGAGTACATGCTGCTCATCGGTGATCTTGTCGATCTCCGCAAGCCAACGATCGAAGTTATTGAGTTCGACCTTGTGCCCTACTGAAACGACCGTGTTGGGCAGCTTCCGAATACGGTCAATCTCGGCCGATTGCTGTTTCATCGTCTTACCGTTGCCCTTCTTCTCCATGAGGGCAAAACGCAGCACATCGTCCTCGCGATCGTAGACGTCGACGAAACGGCCGTTCATGCCGAAGGCAAAGGTCATGAAGAGAGCCCGCTCGCTCTTGCCGGCAATCTTCGCGTACCAGTCCATCGCGGCAAGCTCGGTCTGCGGCGAGAATACGGGCGTGACCTCCTTGTCCCAGGGATCCGCCGGCACGGGCGTCGCTTCGTCGTTGGCTTCGGCCGTGGGTTTCTTGGTCAGGTCCTGATCCAGCAACGTCCAGTACTCGAAATACTTCTCCGCGATGGCGGCGTCGCGCACGATATGGGCATTGTTGGAATGACCATAGATGCCGTTCTCGCTGAGATTGGTCGAGCCGGTCCAAACCTGTTCTGATGTCTCGTCTTTGCGGAGAACCAGAAACTTGTTGTGTGCGAACTGCCCGGTATGGATGCGCGGCTTGACCATCTTGCCAACGCCGGCCCCCTCCATCGCCTCCCGGTTTTTGTCGCCTTGCGTTTTTCCGTCGTAAAGGATTTTGACCGTCGCGCCGCGCTTCTTGGCCGCTTTAAGCGCAGTGTAGATCTCCTTGTTCTTGAATTCGAAGAACGCGCCGTAGAGTTCGTCGCCATCTCCTGCCTGCTCGATAAAGGTTTCGAGCCCCTCGATCAGGCCGCGCGAAAGCCAGTCGAACGCAGCTTGGCCGACCTCGTCGGGCGTCCTATTCTGAAAGCGACGTGCATATTCCTGGGACGCGACGGCCCCGCGGTTGAAGAACACGGCGTGCTTGCCGATTTTCGTGCCTTCGGTTTTGACCTTCAGCGAAACGTCGGGCCCGTCTGTCAGTGCCGTCGGCGTCCCGCAGCGCGGGACAATGCGATAGGTGTACTCGTGGACCTCCTCGACGGTATAGTCCGACCATTGGAAGGTCTGCAGCGGATGTTTGTAGGAGGTGACGGGGACCCCAGGCGCCGGGTTCGGTTCGACAGCTTGGAATGTCTTCATGCCCGGCAGCCAGATGACTTCGCCGTCCGAGTGACGGGTTCGTTGGATGGCGAACCCTAGAACCCTGTCCTTCCGGATAGAGGCGGCTGGATAATCCCATCCCAGCAGCACAACGTGGCTACCAGCGATTGCAAGAGCGGGAAAGGGATCGGTTGGCTTGCTACTTTTACGCATGGACCGGCTCAATGCTTTCCAGAATGAATTCAGGCAGAATAGGAACAGAAAGCCCCAAGCAAGCCCGTCAAGATGGGCCCTCACGGAGCTGTCAAAGAAACAACCTGTCCTCAGCGGACGGCTTCAACCGTGGATAAGCGCCCAAAAGCCCTGCACCGGATCCTCGGCGTCAAGATAATCTCAGTAGTTGTTCGGCTCTAAGCTCGGAGCCACAAAATTCTGCACAAACCACATTCAATTACAAGACGTGCCAGTGAATTTTGCACGCCTTCGATAGGTGGTCCAGTGGATTACTGGACGGCCCACGAAGTCGGATTCCAGCGCCGGTTCATCCCGTAACGTGCTGATCTCTAGGGGCTCGGCCGCAAGGGCATCGCTCAGATTTGCGCTGGGAGGGCTGCGGATGGTCTCGGAGCGTCGCGATGATACCGGTGATCAGTCGTAAAGAACATTTGCACGCATCCGCGTCGGCTTGGGCTGCTCGGCTGAGGCAAGGCCGCACGTGAGGATATTCCGAATCATTGGCTAGACGTTGACGCCGGCTTCGGTGCGCTCCCCGCGCATAGACCGGCTCCCCCCGCCAGTAACCATCCACTTCGAACAAGATGGTCGGCGTCAATTCGCCGAGTGTCTTGGCGTAGTAAAATCTCGCGAAGGGTGCCGCCGAGCGCTACGAAGCCATTCAGTCCATCCACAGCAACGCTACTTGGACCGTCCACGATGCAATACTACCGCCTCTGCTTGAATTACCAAAATCTGAAGATCACTTTCAGATAGCCCGCGACTTGCCAGACGAAGACGCTCGGTTAGCGCCATTCGATGGGACCCCTCCTTTCCGTCTTCTGATATCCCCAGTAAGGCGTTCGGTGTCGTGGTCAGCACCTTGCAAATCCGCAATAGAGTCGAGAGGTCCGGCTCACGATCGCCAGTGACGTAGAAGCCATAACGCCTTTCGCTCAAACCTGCACGGCGCGCTACCTCGGCGTTTGAAAAGCCGAGCTCTTTGGCGCGTGATCGAAGCTTTTGCCCCAGTACCTGCATAAGAACAATCTGTTCCGACGCAGCTTGTTTGGTCCATGTAACTGTTGTACTGTCTCACGTACAATACGTACCGATTACGGATAAGGTCGCGACCGGGGTAGTCGATGAACGCCAACAGCCCTCCAAAACGCCAGAAGCGAAAGTCTAGAAATGAAGGTGGCGAGGGCCCGAGTGCGCTCGACCAAGCGTCCCTGGGCGATTTCGCGCTTGTCCAGCTAGACACAGAGTTTGTCACGCTGCTGTCGGAGATATCCGCCTTAGACCCACAGCGCAGTGGCGGTCGGGGGCGACGCGCTGTGAGTGCCGGCTCTCAATTAACTAGCCGCACACAGAAGATGGAAGCAATCCTGGCTCGCTTGGAACCCGTTGAGCAAGCCATTATGGCTACGCCGGCGCGGACGATCGTAGGTCTGGGTATAAAAGCTCGTCACGCGGCATACGTGGTTTCAGAGCATTGGGAATCGCCGATCGAGCAAATTGACTGGGAGGCCCGCGCCATTCGGCTCTTGATTGAGGCGATATGCAAGGCTGCCGGCCTGCGGTTGCCGTTTCCTTGTAAAGCAGCGCAATAAGCGCGCAGGATCAGCGCAGCAGGTTGCGCATGACACGCTAGCTGGATCAAAGGCCGCCATGGTAAATTGCCAAGAGACATGTCGGAAGCGTTCGTACTATTGCCGAGCGTGATAACGAATCAATTCGCCCGACTTGTAATTTCACGCCTATTCCACGACTAACGGCAACATTCCAAAAAGAACCACAATGGGCAATCGACGTCTGCTCGGGGCGACGACCGAGCTCGTCAATGTCGTTCGTCGTTAGACATTCTGCATCTGGGCTCGCCAAATCTCCTAAAAGTTTGGTCATGCGAGACCAGAGAGGTCGGCTGAAGAACGGCCAGATCGGGCGAAGTGCCTAACACGATCTCGTGACCGATCGCCTCGGCAACTCTGTTGAGGCAATCTCATGACAGTCAAGACAAGACCAATCTCGATCCGTCTCGCAGCGAGTGAGATAGAGCAGATTCGCACACGCGCTCACAGGCTTTCAGCAAACATCACTGGCGTAGCCCGCGACTTAATCCGTACCGGACTTGCCGGCGGGGACAACAAGGCGCTCGCCGATCGCTTGATGCGGATCGAGCGTCGTATCGCCGTACTCGAACAGCAAAGCCAGCAAACGTACGTGCAGACTCAATCGACCGACAAAGCAGCGCGTGATCTGCTTGCGATGTTCGAGGCGCTTCTGAAGGCCCTGACCGGCGAAAGCTCTGGGAGGACAGCATGACCCGACGACTGCGGATCATTAGCTTTCTCTCTGCAATGGGTTGCTTTGCGGTCGCGGCGAGCATCTCGTATCTCGGATTTGAGGTCTGGCCGCCGAGCGCCACGCTGGCAGACGGAAGGAGCGCCGAATTCCAGCCAGCAGACATTCAAGCCTGCATCAGAGGGCGTGGCCTGGCCTGGCTAGCAGACCGCTCCGGCGAGGCCTATTGGCAGGCTTGCCGAGACTGGCTCGCGCGATACCAAGCTCTGAGCGGCTTCGAGCTTCGTTTCTGGAGCGTGATCGGCGCCAGTCTTGCGGGCCTGCTGGCGCTGTTCGGCTTTGCGCTGAGTCTTCGGTTAGACTCGGTCTCGCTCAAGGTCCTTCGCGGAGCACGGCTGCAAACCGGCCGTCAAGGTCTGAAGGCGTTCGCCCGGGCGGCCGCCGCGGAGTGCCAGGTCCATGGCAAGGGCGTTGAGTTGATGCCATCGGTGCCCCTTGGGCGCGAGCGGGAGGCGCGGCATTTCCTGATCGTGGGCAGCGTCGGCGGCGGTAAGACGCAGACAATGCTTCACCTGATCGATGAAGCGCTCTCTCGCGGAGATGGCCTCCTGGTGCTCGACACGAAAGGCGACATGATGGGCGGGCTCCCAGCCGATGGGGACCCCCTCCTTGTCGCGCCCCATGATCAGCGATCTCTAGTCTGGGACGTGGCAGCCGACTGCAGCATCAAGCAGGACGCCCGCGAGCTAGCCGCCCGCTTCATCCCGCCAAGTTCCGATCCGATGTGGTCCCAGGCGGCACAGGAGATCCTCGTCGCCTGTATCGTCTATCTCCAGTCGACCCGGGGCAAGGAGTGGGGGTGGGGTGATCTGCAACGAGTCGTGACCGCTGATGTCGGCACGCTCGCAGCGTACGCCAAGGATCACAATCCCAATGCGCTGCGACTGCTCGACCAGCCGGAGAGTAAGACCACGCTCAGCATCCTGACCACCTTCCAGACCCACATGCAGATCGTCTCGGTCCTGGCGGAGGCTTGGTCCGCCCCATCGGCGCGGCGGTTCTCGATTCGCAATTGGCTGCATCACCCAACACGGTATCGGCCATTGATCCTGCAGCACGACCCCGGGTATCCCGAGCTATCGCGGATCTGGATCGGCAGCATGCTCGGCCTGCTCGCCTCGGCGGTTGGAAGTCCCACCCTGGCCGAGAGCCGCGAGCGGCGGGTGTGGCTGTTCCTGGACGAATTCCCGCAGCTGCCGCCGATCAAGCAGTTCCCGACCTTCCTCGAGCTGGGCCGCTCCAAGGGCGTTGCGGTCGTGATCGGAGCTCAGGACACGGCCCAGATCCGCGCCGTCTATGGTCAGGACCAGGCCAAGTCTTGGTTCGGCATGACCGGCACCAAGATCATCACCCGCATCAACGCCAGCGAAGCGGCTGAGGACATCAGCCGCCTCATCGGCGAGCAGGAGGTCGAGCGGAGAACGAAGAGTTCAACCCATACCGGCGGCAAGACCAGCGTCACCGAGAGCACCCAACGCGAGATGCGCCGAGTGATCACGGCATCCGAGCTTGGCTCCCGCCTTGGACCGACCAAGGACGGCGTCCGAGTCCTGCTCATCGGTCTTGGCGAAGACGTCTACGAGCTGGAGCTGCCCTATCTCAAGCTGCGTCAATTGCGCGAGCCGATCATGCCGGCTGATTGGACTCGCCCCTTGTCCCGGGTGAGGCTGTCGGACCGCGCCGACGATGACACTCATCCAACTTCACCTCCTCCCCCTGCCCGCCTTTCAAAGGAGTTGGCGAAGCAGATCCTCAAACGGCGAGAGTGAGCCATGGTAGCCTCGATCTCCGCTCGCGGGAACGCCGCTTCGGCCTCGCGCTACTACGGTCATCTGCAGCGCGACGACTACTACAGCCGGGATGGCGATCCACCGGGCCGCTGGGCCGGCCGAGGGGCCGAGCGGCTCAGCCTGGACGGACCCGTCACGCGCATCGAGTTCGACGCTGCGCTGCGTGGGATCGATCCCAAGACCGGTGAGCGGCTGGCGCAGCTTGGCGGCCGCGGCCGCGAGCACGCGGCTGGCTGGGACATGACTTTCAGCGCACCTAAATCGGTCTCAGTGCTCTGGGCGCTCTCCGATGCTCCAGAGCGCCAGATCATTGCCCAGGCGCACCGTTCGGCGGTCCTCACGGCGACCGCTCAACTGGAAGCCACCGCCGGCTGGGCCAGGCGAGGCCGGGCCGGAACCACCCGAGAGCAGACCGCGGGGCTGCTGATGGCGCAATTCGATCATCACACCAGCCGCGAATCCGACCCGCAGCTGCACACCCACACCTTCGTTTTCAACCTGGCCCCGCGTCGCGATGGCAGCTGGGGCGCCATCGTCAGCCGTGAGCTCTACAAGGCCCAGAAGCAGGCTGGGGCCACATATCGCCGAGCGCTTGCCTCGGAACTGGAACGGCAAGGTGTTCGGCTGGAGCAGCAGAAGGACACGTTTCGCGTGGCGGCCATCCCGCGCCACATCGAGCGCGCATTCTCCAAGCGGCGCCAAGCCATCGAGGAAGCCGCGAAAGCCCACGGCTATAGCACGCCAAAGGGAATGGAGCTGGCAACCTTGCGCACGCGCCGCCCCAAGCGGGATGCCAAGCTCAGCGAACTCGCCAACCATTGGCGAGCCGAGGCCAAGGCGCTGGGCTTTGATCTCGGCAGGAGCCGCCATCACATACATACCACGGCTGGCGGCCGTTCTCACGTTGAGCTTGCGGGAGGGCTGGGCCAAGCCCGCTCGCCTTTCGGCCAACCAGCACCGGCGGCAGCCCGGGGCGCTGTGAGGCCCCAGCATCAAAGCGCCGCCCAACTCGGCTTTCGCCTCGGCCAGTTGCTCCGCACGATAGACCAGTCGGCCGGCATGTCTGGGATCAGGATCAAGCTCCGCCAACATGAGCATGAGCGGGATTGACCGAGAGTCGGGAAGACGATTGAACCCTCCTGGGTCAGCGGCGGCCTCTGGATCGCTGCAAGCGGAGTAGCCGGCCGGAGCAGCCTCGCCCGTCCGAATCGATCCGCGGCCACTGAGAAACAATTTGCGAGCTTCGAGTTCAGATCGCGACAGCTGACACTTTGGGACAGCTAGACCTGAACAAACTCATCACAGCTTGAGAATGAGACCGGAATTTCGTTCGTATACGCGTCCAAGCGCATGCAAGGTATTGACCACCTTGATCGATCGATCCTTCGAGAACGCAGCTGTATTCGCTCGATCCTTGTCTTGTAAACACCGCAGAACAGGATCTTTTTGTTTAATCCCAATGAGATAGCCGCATGCGGCTCGCGAAGCGTCTGCACCACAGGTGCATAGGGTGTGAAAAACTTCCTCCTTCTCGTCCCTGAACCTTACCTTGGCTTTTCATTGCCCTTCCCCGCTCGTGAAGTAGTCCAATCTCGGCCGCCAGAATGCGCAACTATTGCAATGGACGCGTTGATGAGGCCGGCGATCACGCCGCAAGCCATGGGCATTCCGAGTGCGCAATTCGTACAGCCTCGTTGCAGAGAATCGGCGAGAGTGCCAGCGTCGCCGCGACGTACGGGGATGGTATATCTTGGCAATCTTTCTGCAAACCGACTGCGGCTCAGGGCAACCCATCAATGCTAAAAATCGCGATCCCATAAAGTGCGGCTACGGGTATGCAGCGCGCCAAAGGCCAAGGTTGAAGCTGCTTCTAGCGCTTCGCGGCCGCGGCGCGGCTACCAACTTTTTGCCCGGCCTCTGTAAATCAGATGTCCGTACGCTGTCGGCCAGAAGCCAGCATAGACCTCGTCACAATGCGAGGTCGTAGACGATATCGTACCGTGCTGAATGCGCACGAAGCCGACGATCTTGAGAGATCGGCCAACCAGCGCAATCCAGAAACGTCGGACGAATTCGTCCGCCCGATTGGCAGTCGTAGCGGTCCCGCTCTCCACAATGGTTTCCACCAATTTGGCCGACATGATCGATCTCCCTTCTCTCGCTTGATGGGCGCAAAGCGCGCACACTCCGCGCCTGCGCCCCTGCCCGTCGGCCAGACCGGGGGGAGCAAGTGCCGGGGCGGCCCGAGCGGAGAGGGATCACCCGCCCGCAAGGGCCACTAGAAGAGCGGGTCTGCACAAGCGCATGCCAGGATTTCCAGTGTTGAGAATCTGAGAAAGCGCGGAAGACCGGGGAGACCGCTCGGATCGGCGCCGGCACCAGCCAGCGCTTTACCCTGGCGCGCGCGAGCGCGCGCGGAGCCCCTTCCATGTCCTTTTTCAAGTAAAAAGATGCGAAACACCGTCACCGTACCGGAGGTACGGCGTTGACGATGATTGCGAGGATTGCTGTCAGGTCGGGAGCAGAACGACGATGGCGACGGTCGATCAATCTTCCATCCGCGGATCAGAACCGCATGAGCGTTTGTCGTCGCAGGCCTACCTCGGACTTAGTGCGGGCGTCAGCATGCAAACTGGCCCGATGGGGCTCTCGAGGATTGCCTTGACCGTTCGTCCTGCTCCCGGCCAAACAGGCCGGTGGGCGCGACTATGAAGTCACCGGCTTCACCTCCCGGCTGATCGCCCAAATGAAGCCGCAGAACTCTCGCGCAATTGCGGCGACTACCACTGTCGGCTTCTTGCCTGCAGAGCTCAATGTACGAAATCGCTTGCAAAGGCGAAGCTGCGCCTTCCATGCAATATCGCGAATTGTCTTGGGAAGGCGCACGATGACTTCGGCCTTCTCCTTGGCAACACGGGGTGGATAGCGATAGCTCCAAGCGGCTTCGACGAGCATCCGCCGCACCTCACTATTGCCGGTCTTGGTGATACCGCCGCGCCAGATCCGTTCTCCGCTGGATTGCTCCGATGGCACCAGGCCGAGATACGACATCAACTGCCGAGCATTCTCGAAGCGGCCGAGATCGCCGATCGCCGCGACAAACGTCGCGGCGGAGATAAAATCGAGGCCTCGCAATCCACGCAGTGCTTCCACCAGAGGCCCCATCGACCAGTGGGCTGCCATCGCAGCTGATCCGCGCAATAAGCTGGTCGCGCCGGTCTTGGGCCGTCCAGACCGCTTCGAGGTAATCCTGAAAGACAATCTGATGCGCGGGTTGATCAAATGTCTGACCCGCGAGCCAAGAGCGATGTCGTTGGGTCCAATGCTTGCCGGCCTCGTAGGAACGACCGTGGCGCAGCAGGAATGCCAATAATTGCTGCCGAGCCCGCATGAGCTGCATCGAAGCATCCATCCGTGCCCGGGTTAGATCGCGCATTGCCTCATGCCCTTCATCAGGGACCCAAACGGGGGTGAGATTGCCGGAGCGGTGCAAAATTGCCAGCTTCTGAGAATCGCGCCGGTCCGTTTTAATCCGCTCCCCAGGCTTGCGTGGGATCATTGACGTCGCAACGACTGTGCAGCCGTGGCCCAAGCGGGTGAGCTGCCGGTAGACGCCGCACCCGCAGCAGCCGGCCTCATAGCAAAACTCCAGCCGGTTGTGACCCTCTTTGGCTAACCGCCTGGTGAGCTTCAATATGGCTGCCGGCGTGTTCGGGACGGCGCCAATAAAATTGACTGCCCCTTCGCGTCCGTCTTCAGCCGACTGACCGAAATGCTGGCTTTGTGAACGTCGAGCCCAACATAGAGAATCTTTTCCATGCCCCGTGCTCCCGATTGTCGAGACGCCGCGCCCTCATTAGCGCGGCGGCCCGACTATGCCGGAGACTGGCAGCGCCTGCTCCGGATGCCAAAGGACATACGGACTTAGATCAAGAAGACGGGGCATGTGGCTGGTGTAAGCCGTGCCGGCAGAGAACAAGGTAGCCGCAGGAGCGTCAGCATAGCGCCGATGCGGAACGCGGCGGGACGCGGGACCGACTGCAGTCGCGAGACCGGTTAACAAGGCACCCGAACGCGGAACAGTGATAGCGACGCCGGCCTGCAATGACGCCGGGGCCGCGGACGAGTGCCTCCGGCGAGCGACACACTATTCTGCGCGAGGGCTCGAAGCCGTACGGCCGAGACACCACGCGGCTCGGTTCACGAGAGTCCAATGCGGCCGATGCCGCACGCGCCTAACCGGAAAACAACGACGACTAAGCGCAAGGACTCTGGACCTCGCTACGAGCTTTAGTCTTGCGCCTCGTAGAATTGAAGCCGGAGCATTGGGAAACGCTTCTTCAGTTTTTCTCCACCTATCCTGGCACCGTCCCTGATCAAATTCGGCCTTCAGTGTCCCGCCTTCCTGACGCGGCCGCGGGCCGAAGACGATATGGCCGATGACAGCGGCAACCGCGGGCCCGCCCGGTCCGATGTTCCAAGCGTGGCACCGGCGGTCAGCACATCGCGTCACGGCCCCGGCGGCACGAAGGTGACCGAAAGGCGCGGCAGGCACGGCACCAACGCTTTGAAGATGCGGACTATTCCGCTACCGTGCATTCGTACACAGGTTGATTCCATGACACTCACAGCGATCGATCTCTTCAGCGGCTGCGGCGGACTATCTCTGGGCTTGAAAAAGGCCGGATTTCACGTGCTCGCAGCGGTCGAGCTGGATAAACTCGCGGCCGAGACCTACGCCCAAAACCTCAAAAAGACACTCGTTCTGCGCTCCGATATCCGCCGGATAACGCCATCCGCGATGATGAAAAAATGCGGCCTGAAGCGAGGCGAACTCGACCTTCTGGCCGGCTGCCCGCCTTGCCAGGGATTTTCGACGCTCCGGACGTTGAACGGACACGCCGACATCGACGAACCCATGAACGATCTCGTCTTTCAGTTTCGCCGGTTCGTCCGGGGACTTCTGCCGAAGACCATCATGATGGAGAACGTCCCCGGCCTGGCCAAGGATGACCGGCTCAAGTCGTTCTGCCGCTCGCTGAGGGCTCTCGGCTATTCCGTGAAATTCGACGTCATGGATGCTGCCGACTTCGGCGTACCCCAGCGACGCCGCCGAATGATACTGATCGGTTCGCGCCTGGGAGATGTGGCGTTCGCACCAAAGCGTAAGACGGCAGCGACGGTGCGCGACGCAATCGGCTCGTTACCAGCGCCCGGCACCGACGACGATGTGCTGCATGTCCGCGGCCCGAAGCGCGCCGCCAGGGTCGAAGCCCTGATAAGAAAGATTCCCCGAAACGGCGGAAGCCGGACCTCGCTCGGCGCGAAGCATCAGCTTCGCTGTCACAGGAAGTCCGACGGCTTCAGAGACATCTACGGTAGGATGGCCTGGGACAAACCCGCTCCGACGATCACGGGAGGGTGCATCAATCCATCCAAAGGAAGGTTTCTCCATCCCGTCGCCCACAGGGCTATCACCCTGCGCGAGGCTTCGCTCTTGCAGAACTTTCCGCGCCGGTATCGCTTCCCGCTTTCCCAAGGCACATATGCGGTAGCACAGATGATCGGAAACGCCTTTCCGCCCGCCTTCGCCGCATGCCACGCACGGAAGTTGGCGCGGCACATCCAATCGAGCGGCAAATCACGGGGCGAGAAAGGCGTTTAGCTTCCGCTTGAGCCTTTCGGGATCCCGTAGCTGGCATTCCCAAAGAATTAGTACGCTCCAACCTTCCGCGCGCAACGTTCGTACGATCCGCCTGTCTCTTCGTATGTTGTCGTCGAGCTTCTGCGACCAGAACTCGCTTCGCGTAGCCGGCCGTTTCGCGCGTCGGCATTTCGGATGCTGATGCCAAAAGCACCCGTGCACGAAAATGACCCGCCTCCTGCCCTTGAAGACGATATCGGGCTTTCCCAGGACATCCTTCGAATTCAGCTGGTATCTGATTCCGAGATCGGTAAGAGCCCGCCGCACGATCCTTTCGGGGCTCGTGTCCCTTCCGCGCACGCGAGACATCAGCGCGCTTCGCTCGGCGGCACTAAGCTTGTCCACGAAACACCCTCACGCCGAGGACCCGTCCAGAATGAAGCCCGATGATACGGGATTCCAGGTCCGGTCGGCCCAATCTATCGTCGCGCGACCCGCGATTCCCGCCACGAAGGCCGTGCGCAAACTTTCGATCTGTCCCACATTCGAGTCTAGCCTCACGTTGACGGAGCAGGTGTGCTGTAGCGCGTCGTAGTTCAGGCGATAGTCGTTTCCCGTCGCTTGTAGGCTGGTGACGAGCCACATCGCGAGTCGGTACGCCGCCCGGTCCGCGCAGGCCAAATCGGGATCCGTAAGAAGCAGCGACTTGATCTGCGCAACCACGCCCGGCGCCCCGGTCGTCAGGAAACCTCCCAAATCCGATCTGACCACGCGCGCAAACCGCTTTTTCCCTGTCAACCCACTGTGGAATCTCTTGACCACCATTACGTCCCCGTTTCCGGCGAGTGCCAAAGTCGCGAAAGCATCCCACAGTTGATCGATTCCCGACTCCAAGCGCATGAGGTCGCCCCCGTGGACGCAACTCTCCCATGCCAGCGACCAGGGGTCCTCCATCTCGCAGAGGGAAGACACCGTTCTACGCGCACCCATGGAATCTACGACCACCGTGTCCGCGTGAAAGGCACCAAAGGCGGCGCGCGTTCCGATGAAATGCTCGTAGACCACCGCATTCGAAGGAGAAACCGACACGTCCCGAGCAGACAGTCGACCGTGCCGATCGACGCCGACCGCGCTAACAGTCCCCGCTTTCGACGTTTCGATCCAGCCGCAGCAGGTCAGTAGTGTAGAGTGGGTCGTCAATACCGCCGATGGCATTATAGGCGTCTTTATTCCGTTCGATGCTGAAGCGGTCGATGAAATCCGCCAGGCCGATTCTGGCGAGCCGCGCCGCAAGATAGTAGGCCCTCGTCCAATCGCCCTTGCTCCCTCCCGGATAGAGCCGGTCGCGAATTTCCGAAATGTTGAGCTTTCCGGACGGCGGGATCATATCCAGACATTTCCGGAGAAGCACTGCGAATTCCGATCTTCCCTCGGTCGCGATGACTATCCTGAAGGGTTTCCCTCCCTCGCTCTCGCAGACGACCGCGTCCAGACGCCCGGACCTCAATTCGGCTCCCAGCAACGCGCTGAACGCCCTCTGCGAGATCTCATCGCGGGCTCGCACGCGCACGAGATAGCGTATCAGGCCGGGTACGAGCGGACCGTGCTCGCTGACCACCGCGAGTATGTCGGATCGAATGGCTTCGATCTTCGATTCCAATTCCGCTTCGCCGTATGCGTAGAGATCGATCCCGCCGAACCGGCGCTGCGCGACCGGCCTGGCGCCCTTGGGCGGCAGCCGCGACGTCGACAACGCGGTCTTGGGCCGTTTCAGGCTACGACTCCGGCCACGACAGGGACTTCAGAAGCGATTTGGCCGCGCTCGACGAGACGAGTTCGCCCGAAAGAAGATATTCGTCGTAGATCGCGGAAAGAGCCTGCAAGATGGTCCTCGGAATGAGCCTCGCATGCGTCTCCGTGGCGATGAACTCAATCGTCTCCCGAACCGTGTCCTCCTGAAGCGGATGAAAGGCGTCGCCAGAATAGCCCGGCGGGCGGAAGCCGGCGAGGCGGTCTTCGATGAAGCTTACCGCCTCTTCGACGTTCATCTCCGGCAGCGAGATCTTCGGACGAGGACCGATGAGAGTCTTGAGTTCAGCCGGCAGCAGGTCGACCGCCGTCTTTTCCAATCTCGTCGCGGCCGCAAGCACGACGGAAAGATTCGTCGGATTTTGACTGAACAGCGAACGGAGATTCGACAGCACCGGCCAACGATTCTTTTCGGCGAGCGTTCCGATCCGCTGGAACTCGTCGAACAGCAGAACGACCCTCAATCCGTGCCGGCCGAGACTTCCCAGCAGCTCGGCGAGCAAATCCGCCGCGCGCACATCGCTGTCTATGCGTGCCTGAAGACCGACGACCGTCTTGAGATCCCGCAGATTCACGGATCCCGCGAAAAGCCATTCGAATGCGAGCCCACGTTCATAATCGTTTCCGTGTTGGATCACGCGGGCGACCCGCTTTAGCTGCGAGGAGTTCGACAGATTTCCGTCCTTGCCGATGACCTCCGCGAGCCGGGTCCAGGGCAGCCGCGGCATGATCCTCTGGTAGAGATCCAGAAAGCCTCTCATGCGCTCCGGCACCTCGACGAACACGGGTATCGACGAAGGGGCCTGCCGTTGCACCGCGTGGGCGATGTAGAAGAGCACATGCGACTTGCCGCTGCCAAAGCTCGCCCATATCAGGTCAAGCGTGGAGTCGCTCCGCACGACAAACGACCGCGCCAACCGGTCGACCTTCGACTTCAGCTCGGGCCGCCCCGCCCACGTCGCTCCCGTCTCGGGCGTCGCGGTCAGCAGAAACGGCGATGTCGTGAAGCCCTCCATCTCGTCAAGCTCCGCTGCGCTTCCACAGGGCCGCGTCGATCGAGATGTACTCCGCCCTTCTCGTGGCACCCGCGGATAAGCGCGCTCGCGCGGGAAGCTCAACCGCATAACCCTCCAGACTGCGCCGGGCAGCCCCAAAGGTCACCGGCTTTCCGATGCGAAGTGAAAGCGCGGCCACCCCGTTCGCGACGACGTCCAGCGGAAGCGGCGACATCGGCCTCGACAGCACCGGCAGCAGGTCCGAGAGGAGCGGCTCAAGGTCGTTCGGAGCGATCCGGTCGTCCGACGCGCGCTCGCCCGTAAGGACGTCGACGAGATGCCGGTCGATCCATTCCGCAGCGCTCGCGGACGTTGCGAGCGCATGCTTGGCACGAAGGAGGTTTTCGGTCTGCCTGTACTTGTATTCGTACTGTTCGGAAGGCTCCTTCTTGAGCAGACCGAGATCGACGAGGTTTTCCAGCCGCGCCGCGATGCGGTGCCAGGCCGTCGACGTGATCTGATCGTCCCCGTCCCTCTTAGGCTTCACCTCGCGCCACAGAGAAAACAAATCCTGCCGGCGACCTTGCGACAGATCGCGCGAGGCTTCCGCCTTCTCGGACAGGAGGGTGACGGCCCTGACGTAGAGGCGCATCGCCGACTGCTTGCGCAAGGTTTCGTTCTCGACGGCGAGAAGATCGACCAGGGTCGCGAACATGTCGAAATCCTCACGGACGATCAGGAAGCCGAAGATCAGCCGTTCCTGGCCCAGAACGTACGGGTTCGCGTCCGGAGTGCCGACGACGTCGAAAAACTTCCCGATCAACTGCCCGAAGTTCGTCAGAGCGCCAGAATCGCTGAAGAGGCCCAGCATGCCGCCCCAGTCGAACAGATGCGACAGTCCCGTCTTCGAGCCCCGCTTTCCCCCGAACGATATCGCACCGACCTTCGAAGGCACGCCGGGATCAGCAAGGCTGACGTCCTGCCATTGTCCCCTAATCTCCCCGTCCTCCGACGCCACCGTCTCGCCCGGTTTGCCGGGATCGACGACCCGAAGCGCCGGATAGCGGTATTCGGTCTTCCTGTCCTGTACGCCCTTCGCGTTCGCCTCCACGGGGCTCAGACCCTTCACCCTAAGATAGCGGGCGAACGCCGGCTTCATCTCGTCCCGCACAGGTACGAGCTCGCAGAATTTCGATGTCACGGCCCGCTCGAACCTGAACGCGGCCCCCCCGTCCGTCGTGGCGACGCGACAGATCGCCGAGAGATGACCGGCACGCAGCATGAATTCATCGAGACCGGCGAGCGCCCGTCCTTCCAGGGGGATCAAGCTTCGTACCCTCCGTGCGCCGAAATCCGCGGCCGAACGGCGGCGACGCAGACGCGCGGAAGCGTGGGAGCGTTTCCGCACGAGAACGTCACGATGCCCGGCGTCAGCGATCGCAGCAAAGCGTCCACTCCCACCTTCTCACCATCGATCCGCGCTTCCGACGGCGGCGGAGACCGCAGGTTCTCCAGCGCCACCGCCGCGTCCTTCGGCGCCGTTAGCTGATGCACTATCAGCGTCTCGACCTGGGAGGTCAGCCGACTGTCGAGCGCGCTCGGCTGCTGGGTGGCGAGAGCAAGCGACAGTCCGTAATTTCTTCCTTCCTTCGCGTACTTGATGAAGGCGTCCCTCGCGATCGAGCCGCGGTCGGAGCCGGCGAGCACATGCGCCTCGTCCAAGAGCACCCAGGTCCGAGGTATGTTCGACGAGATCGTCGCCTTGAGCTCCTCCGTCTCGGGTCCGGTCAGTTCGGGCTGCAAATCCAGCCTCTTCTGCGCGAAGGAGGCGTCCCGCCGCTGCCGCAGGATCCTTCTCAGCAATACCGACACCATCACGTTCTTGAGATCGTCCTGCGCCCGTCCAAGCATGAGCACACTGACGCGGAACGGCTGGAGCAGCGCCGACAGATCCGTCGGTGTGCCCTGGAAAAGAGGGAGATCGCGAAAAGTCTCCAGACGCTGGCGGACGGCGCGGACGGTGTTGTCGCTGTAATTCACCGAGAAGGAGGGATCGCCCCCGAGGCAAGCCAGGAGCGCGTCGAAATCGTACGCCGTCGAAGGCGGCACCGAGCCGCCCGAACGGTCGCTGTAGCCGTAGAGCGACACCCGACCGATGAGGTCGGTCAGCAACATTCCCCGCGGTTCGGTCAGCATGTCGATGTCGAAGAGCGCGCCCCAATCGCTCGACTCGAGGTCGGAGGCGCCGATCGCGAGCGAGCGCACGGACAGCGGGTCGATCTCGGGTCTCTCGAAGCCAGCCGGAATCCATACGTCGACGTTGAGAGGCTGTGACTTCATCCCTCCCTTCCGCATGTTGGCGAACTGGCGGCGAAGCTCCGCGGACCCCTCGTCCACCAGAGGGATTTGGGTGCTCCAGAAAATATCCATGATGTCGAGAACCAATGCGGCCCGCGGAGTCTGGATGCATGCGATCGCGGTATCGCCCATTCCAGCGGCCAGACCTTCGGCGATCACGCCCAGCGAATAGGACTTGCCGGTTCCCCGCTTTCCGAAGATTGCCACGACCTGCTCGCCGGTGATGTCTAGCCAGAGCTTCCTGCGCGGCCCCGTCTCCGCCAAGGTGCCGAGCAGCACTTTGTCCTTGCCGCGACAAGAAGGGTCGCCCGCGACGATGTCGCCGGCGGTCTTGGAAATAGGGGGGTCAAGGGCAAAAGACGTCATTCTACATCCTCGCCTTCCGCAGGGAATCCGGGCCGATCAGCTTGAGATCGTCCTTCATCGCCCGAAACCCGACGTCGTCGAGCTTGTCGCATATCTCACGCGGCTTGGCCTGCTCCTGGTTGATGTTCCAATACTCGAGAAACTCCCGCCAGCCGTCGTCGGTGAAGGGATATCTGTCCCAGTCGTAGTCCGCCGAACTGATCTCGCCCGCGGCGACCGCCGCCTCGACCGCCGGCCGGTCTACGAACGCCTCGCGCAGCTTTGCCAGGAAGGTCGTGACGTCGGTTGGATCGAGGTTCTTCAATTCTATTAGATTGTTCGATCCGAGCCTGCTGATGATCTGCGCGTCCGAAATGACGGTCGGAATGTTCCTCTGCCCCTTGCCGCTCAACGTATAGATGAAGCCGAAGGCATCGTTGTTGTCGTCGAAGATCGCCCTGTTGGCCGCTATCCAGTGACGTCGGGTCGCATCGTCGTTGTCGATGTCCTCAAGCTTCGCCGCTTCGTCCGCGATGAATACGAGTTGGCGACTCTCGACCGCCCGCACCAGGATCCCGCAGGCAAGCAGGACGCCGTAGAAGTCGTCGCTCTGTACGAGCGGTTCGCCGAGCCCGATGCTGGCCGCCTCCTTCGACCGCAGCCCCCTCAGGAAATCGAAGGACGTCAGCACCGCGGGCGGCGGCGTCTCGTCGGGAGACGCCAAAAGCAACTTGCCGAAGGCCTCCGCAACGTTTCCGCTGACACCTTTCGCCTTCAGATCGGCCACCACGTGCTTTCCGGTAGCACCTTGGTAGCCGTGAACCAACCTAATCAGTTCCCTCAGGCCGATCCGTTCCAAGAAGGGGCCCACGAGCTGATCGAACCGCGACTTGCTGGTGATGTCGCCGAGCTCGACGATCACAGTCTTCGCCGGGTATTCTAGTAAGTTCTGCTCGAACCACCAAGAGACGTGATTTATCGAATGGGTCTTTCCGACGCCCCAATCCCCATACAGCACCATCTTCACGGTCTGCGCGGCGGCGAAGCGCCGCTCGATGCTCATGACGATCTCGCCGGAGATCTGGCTTTCATGGCAAAACACGGATTGCCTGTCGCGCTGAACGTTTGGCTTGAAACTCGAACGTCCCGACGACAGATGAAACCACTCGGCTAGGGTTCGCGGCATCTTTGCTCCTATTCCAGCGGGACGACGTCGTCGTGCGTCCGCAGCGTCGACGCGTACGACAACAGTTCGGATATCACGGCCGAGGTCGGATCGTCGCGGCCGGACCTGCTGCTGCGAAATTCGACCGCGAGCTCCTGGTTCTGCTCGTCCGCCGCCGGCGTGAGATTGGGGGAGCCGAATATCGCAGCCCGAAAACCGTTGCACTCGACGATGTAGAGCTTCGAATGAAGCGCCGCCGAACCGAATACTTCGTGGTTCGAATGTCGCCTCAGGCTCTGAATCGCGCGGAGGTGCCATACTGCCACGGGGGGTCTGGTGACGACGATCAGACGACAGGGCGTTCCGTTCAACGCCTGGACGATCCTGAAGACGGGATCACTCCCGGAGTCCGCCGAACCGATCCACGGAGCGATCAACCAAACCCTGTATAGGCGCCGACTGTTCGCCTGGATGAGATCGGCGAAAGCGCTCAGCACGCCGTCGGTAATTATCGTGATCGACATGTGACAAGCGAATCCCCCAATTGCAGCCTTTAAGGCATTGTCGCGAAAGTTGCATGTTTCCGCCGCCTTTCGCAATCCAGCAAAGGTTGAAATGCCGGACAGATTTCGGCGTCCCGCTGTCGCCTTGCCGAATCCGGTTACGGCATCTACGGGCGGATAGGAGGACAATTTTACCGCAACTAAGACGAGATCCGGCCGCCCCGGTTGGAGCGTCATTTTCCGTCACCCTCTGGGGCGGGACGGTCGGGGAAGACCTGGTCTCAAGATCAGACGTGGCCTGAATACGACGAAAAGTCGGGAGGGCGTTTCGAAGTGCAGCGGGCCGCGTGATCCTCGGGGCGCCCACGTGCGCAATGCGGGAAGCCGATCATGCGGCGAACCGGTCCAGTCCGCCGCAACCCGGGCTAATCCCGTTTCCAAGCTCCGCGCGCTCGATTCGGCAACGCACCGTTCCGATCTGCTGTAGGACGCCGACGGAGGAGGAAACATGAAACGTCGGACCGTCGTCGTCGATGGACCGCTCGCATTTCGCATGCGGCGGACTGCCGCTGCGCGCGATGCGGAAAGCGGCCCGCAGATGGTGACGCTGCCGCAGCTTGCCGTCCTTCTCGGAGGCGGTCTCGTCCGATCGGCCCTATCGCCGGATCTGGACGGCGCAATTCGCAAGCCATTCGCGAGCGCCGGCTTCCGGAACTCCATGGCATCCGCAATCCTTCCGGCACGACCCGCGCCGGCGCCAGCATGCTTACCCGCGTCTGGAACGCGGACTTTCGACTGGACGACCGGACCGCGGCATCAGCGCGCGGCTCGGCGACGATCGAGACGCGCGTCCGTGCAAACCTACCGCTGGCAGTTCTGTCGCCGCGCGACCTTCGCGACTCGGGCCTGGAACGGCTGGCGAACGCTCCCGTGGTCGGCGGGTTCAGTCGAATTCATCCGCGTCGCACCGGCTTGGCGCCCATTGCTAGACGGATTGGCGCGGGCAGTGTGGCTGATGTGGAGCGATCCCGGCGCCGCCGAGGCGTCATTGTTTCCGGGCGAGGTGCACCGATCACTTCCCTTAGCGCGACTGCCACCCAGCAAATGCCGGTATCGATTCCGGAGTTCCCTGATCGCCAAGCGATCAAGCTCACTGCCTCTGTACCGTTGGCTCAGCTCACCCCTGCCTAATCGGGAAGCGCGGCAATCAATTCCCAGCCTTCAGCAACATCGTCGAAAAGCTCGACGATGTCGGGATCCAGACGAGCGTCTTCATCCTGGAACTCGGGCATCCGATCATGCGACAAGCCAATTGTATCCGGCCAATCATCGGGAGCACAGGCTCCAGGCAAATAGGATCTATTTTTTGCCTAGCTCTTTATAGGCAGGTCCCTTAGGGCTCTGCGGTGAGCCTTTATACGCAGGTCCCTTTTAGACCCGCGGAGCCGTAGTTCCCTTTCGACCCTGCGGACGCGCCGAGTTATCTATAGACACGGGCAAATCGGCGGACGACATAGTCGATCTCGCCGAACCGGTGTCCGTCCACCATTAGTTGCGCTTCGCCGGTGCGGCGCAAAACGCGCCCCCGGCTCCAACATCCGCCCCAGCGTCCCTGATGATGGCGATCGCAGCAATCCGATCTCCGTCACATCCTGTCCGTCGACGAGCGCCTTTGCAGCGATCACGAGCGCGCGCCAGCATAGGTCGACCTCCGGTGGAGCCTCGCGCATCCATAGGGGGGCCGAAAACAATGTCAGCCCATCTATCAAGATGTCATGCAATGATACTCTGCATTAGATAGGTAGCAAGTTTCGCGCGATCACGGTCGCGGGCGCGCTCCACCGCTTGAGCGACCTGCGGGTCGTCCTTGTGCGACGGCCTCCAGCTCGGCAAGTTCGTTGCTCTTCCGCAGCACCGATGGGAGCGTGGCGGCTCACACATCGCCTTGGCGAACTCGGCGATCGCCCGGCGAACGTTTCACCAAGAGGCGCTCGGCGCGGGACCTCGCGCTCGGCAAGACGGGCGTCAGGAAAATTCACGATACCCGCACAACCTCACGCTGAATTGCGATGAAGACGAATATGGGCGCAATCCCAACGCACCGCTCGCCCTCAACGTGTCGAGCGACTATTGACAGCTAATACGATATCGATAGTATTTTCTCATTTTGCGTGCATTCTATTGAGGGTAGTTCGTGTTCGCTTAGGGGGTGAGGGCGGACAATGCTTCGGAACGCGATATTTGCGCTTGGCAGTCTCTCGCTGTTGGCGGGTTGCGCCATCCATCCGGCCCCGGAGGATGTTACGGGGGTCGATACCGTCGATATCGTGAAACAGATACGCTGCGAGACCCGCGAGGCCTTGACGCAGCTCATCAAGGTCAAGCTTGAGGACTGGGCCAATCGCGGCAGCCCAGAGGCCGCGAGGCTGTCGCAGCAATACGCAAGCGATCCTGAGACGATCTCCGACTTCGGTCCTGGCCAGTTTCCGGGGCCGGAATACGTGGAGGTTCGACGTTTCATCAAGGTGTTCGCCGAGACGGCCATCGCATACAATTTCGAACTCACAATGACCGAGAACAACGATCTCACGACCGATATCGGCTTAGTACGGCCGCTCCTATCCCCGAAGGTCACGCTCGGAATCAGTGCCGGAGCAAAGCGTAAGCGCAGCAATCTGCGCACGTTCACGACCGCAGACACGTTTGGCTACCTTATCAGCCAGCTGAACCGCAAGAACCGCTATGACGAGCACTATTGCGACGGAAAGGTGGTTCGGGAAAACTACATCTATCCGCTGTCGGGCCGGGTCGGCATCGACAAGACGGTCGTCACTTTCGTCGAACTGAGCGTGTTTGGCAGTCTCGGAGGCGAGAAGGGCAAGGGTCCGCCCACGATGGCTGACAAGCTGACCTTCACGACGGTCGTCAATATCTCCGCCAATCCGAAGATCGAATTTACGCCCGTCACCAGCGCTTTCCAACTGGCGAGCGCCGGTCTTAATGCAAATGCAGACCGCACTGATACCCACCAGGTCTCGGTTGGCCTCTCACTGGGTGACTCGGCCATGGCCGACCTCGGCGCATTGCGGACATTCGGGTTTTCGCCTGAACGAGGCCCGATGAGAAGCCCGGCACCGGTGAGATATGGGCTTTACCACGGCGAGCGCGTGACCGGGGGCGGCACACCAGCGGAACAGCGGGCTGTGGAGGCGATCGACCAACTCAAGCGTCGCGAATTGCAGCTGATACCACCGCCATAGCTGGAGGCTGACGTACCATGGCCAAGAAGGCAGCGAAACCGAAGAAGAAGCCCACTGCGCCAGCAGCTGGCAACAAGAAACGCAAGGTCACAATCGAAGTCTTCGACCCGTTCGGTCCGGGATTTCGGGTGTTCCACAAGCAAGGCGTCAAAAGAACCCATATCGGCGGCTCAGCCGAGCTCGCTGCCGACGATCAGACCGGAGACAAATTGACCCTCGATATCTTCGACCCGTTCGGTCCGGGATTCAGAGTGGTGAACAAGACCACGTAATCCACGGCGGCGACATGGCTCTTGGATCGGCACACGAGCAAGCCCGATGCGCCCCATAGCATCCAATGGCTCGCGTGACAGTGGTTCGCGGCTGCGCATCAGTCCGAACATGCAATGTTTCTGTTCTTAGCCCGATGTGATCATTCGATGCGACTGATCTTGCCCCCAAGTTTTATCCAGATCTGAGTTCGTTCGGGCGGTTGGATGTGCCCATCTGGGCGGTCGTAGCGGCGGGAGCTGGCGCGGAGCTCTCGGCATAGCGCAGCGCCAGATCCCGACGCGGATTGCAGGTGGCGGCGAACTCGGATGGCGTCTTCCATCCGAGCTGGGAGTGCGGCCGAGCGTCGTTATAGTCGGTCCGCCAGCATCGGAGCGCGACGCGGGCCTGGGCGAGCGAGGTGAACAGGGTCTCGTTCAACAGTTCATCCCGCAGGCGGCCGTTGAAGCTCTCGATGAAGGCGTTCTGCATGGGTTTGCCCGGCGCGATGTAGTGCCAGGCGACACGGCTCTGATCGGTCCATGTCAGGATGGCATTGCTCGTGAGCTCGCTGCCGTTGTCGCTCACCACCATCTTGGGCTTGGCGCGCTCGGCGACCAGCCGGTCCAGCTCCCGAGCGACCCGGGCGCCCGAGAGTGAAGTGTCGGGCACCAGCGCTAGGCACTCGCGGGTGCAGTCGTCGACGACGGTCAGGATGCGGAAGCGCCGGCCATTGGTCATCTGATCCGACACGAAGTCGAGCGACCAGCGATCATTCGGGAGCAGCGGCACCGTCATCGGAGTTCGTGTGCCGAGGGCCCGCTTGCGGCCACCTCTGCGGCGCACCGTGAGCCGTTCCTCCCGGTACAGCCGGAACAGCTTCTTGTGATTGACCGCATAGCCCTCCCGCTTGAGCAGGACGTGCAGGCGACGATAGCCGAAGCGGCGGCACTCATGGGCGATCGCCCTCATGCGCTGCCGCAGCCCGGCATCATCGGCCCGGCTCGTCTGATATCTGACCGTCATGCGGCAACATCCGATGGCTTTACACGCCCGCCGTTCGCTCATCCCGTGAACACCCATGAGATGTGCGACAGCTTTCCGCTTCGCAGCGGGCGTTACCACTTCTTTCCCAGGAGATCCTTCAGCGCTGCATTGTCCAGCATGGCGTCCGCCAGCAGCCGCTTGAGCCGCGTGTTCTCGTCCTCCAGCGTCTTCAGCCGCTTGGCCTCCGAGACGTCCATTCCGCCGAACTTGGCCTTCCACTTGTAAATGCTGGCGTCGCTCACGCCATGCTTGCGGCAGAGATCGGCGACCGGAACGCCAGCCTCGTGCTCCTTCAAAATCCCAATGATCTGCTCTTCCGTAAAGCGGCTGCGCTTCATGCTCTGGTCCTCGTTGGGGCCAGAACGAACTTCAAGCTGGATTAGGCCCGAGGGGGCAAGGTCATTTCCCCACCAATACCAACGTCTGAGCGCGCGGTAGTTGGCCATCCTCTCCTGTTACCAATGGGAGGTTCGTTAGCAGTGGGGTGCCGACTGCCCCCGGTTGCCGGCCCAACTTAGCAAACCGGCCCTAAGTCACCTTCGGAAGGTGCTCCTTCCACACGTCGCAGGTCGCAGTATAAGCGTCCTTGAAGAACAAGCGGACAACTAGCGCCGCGACCACCGTGGCGAGCGTTGGCGCTATACCGAATGTACTAACGATCGCTCCAACTAATGTTGTCGCAAACATTGTTTCACCGAGATTCATGGATTCCAAAATCACCTTCCGCTCAGTCGCGTTGGCGCTGTCAGTGCCGCAGACCAAGTCATAAACGTCTCGGTTAATCCGTTCAAAGAAACGCCGCCCGATATCACCCATGAATTCTAGGGGACCGGCAAACGGTGCATCGAATGTTGCATCGCTGTCAAACGCACCAGCCCGGTGCGGCTCAGCTAGCATTGCTGACTTGCGCAGCCCTAGTTCCTCAAAGAGCTGGTCTGGCTCAGACTCCAGCAGCTTTTCTACCGCCATCTTCGGATCGTTTGGCGACTTTGGCATGACTACCTCCTTGGTTGGCTTCCGGTCAAGATCCGCCGATTAGGACCGGCGGACGTAGCGCAGCGTCCGCCGCGCCGAAAAGAGTGTACGCAAGTCCAAGCGGATTATTCTTCTTGGCAGCGGCCAGCCTTATCTGACGGGTCGCCTCCCCAATGGCTTGCCCGCTGAGAAGCGACGGAAGCAATTGACGCGCAACAAAGTCTTCGAAGACCGGGCGCATTGAACACTCCGTGCCCAGCACCGCTCGTGCACCTCGCGTCAAAAAGAATTCGATGAAGCTGTCGGCGAGAGACGGGGTCACTTGCGCCGAGTCGCACATGTTCAAGATTACTATGGGGTTCGCGGTCATCGCCTTGATGTTCCTATAAAGCAGCGGCAGCTTAAGACGGCCAGAGCTCAATTCAATCCAGGAGCTGTCTTGATCAAACTCTCGTTTTCGAATTCGTTCGTAGATATCGTGCCAAGCATTCCTCGTAGGTGAGTCATGAGGAAGTTTGTCGTACAGTTCTACAAAGTCTTCTATCGTGACACCTTGGCTACGGATACGCGGCTGCCGCGTGTGGCCGTGTGTAAAAAAGTACAAGATGTGACTAGTGCCTGCTTTAAGACACAACTCGGCATCCCGAGGCCCATCGATGGGTTTACTTCCGAAGAGTGTCGCTTTTCGCTGTGTTCGGTCGAGAAGCTCATTAAGGAATCGCTGCTGGTCTGGCGTTTGAGCGAATTTCCAGTACATTGCGCCTATTTCGATATGCTCAGACCAATTCTCAGGTGGCGCAGGAAGAACTATCCGCTGTTCGACGACATACCGGAAACCCCAGAAGCCATCGACAACCGGCGTCTGCGTCACACCTATTTTATAGGGCGCGTCTTCGTAAGGTAACTCGTACAGAAGGTTCCAGGCGAAAGCAAAACCGAAGTCGTCTTGACGAGTCGAAATCTGAATCTTCCCGCCTTCCCGCAGTCGATTGGTCGTAAGCCATTCACCAATGGTCGACATTCCGCCTTTAGGACCGTGACAGAACATTACTGCCCACAAATCTCGTCCTATCGCGGCCAACTTGGCCATATGTTTCTGGAACTCATTTGTATCTCCGTCGACCCGCTGCTGCAGGGTGTCGGAAGCTGAGACTTGGAACAAGACCCGCCGAGCTTCGCGTATCTGGTCCTCGAGCTGTAGAGGCGAAAGAGAAATTGGGGACGTAAACTTCAACTCATGGAGCTCGGGGTAGGTAAAGACGATGACGTATTGGCCGTTGTCGAGTTCGATATCGATGTGGAGTTCGCTCGGGGTGATCAGATCGAAATCGTTGGGATCACACTGCCGATCCTGAGTGAGCTGCGGTCTCGCGACGTCGACTCCGTTGTCTTCAGCAGGAAGAACACCGGCGCTAAGGGTAAGTTTCTCAAGGAGATTGTAACGATAGAAGAGACGAAAACGGATTTTCGCAACATCGATGAGGTCATGTGTTGAACGAAGCGGCTGAAGCCGAAACACAGCATCAGCGGTGGAATCGCCGCTTGGAGGAAGAACAATCTTGTCCACATGCGGAGTAATCCTGAAGTCTTGCTCTACGAGCGAGTGCGCAGTGACAAAGATATCAACAGGCGCTTCTTGCTTTGGTTGCCGAATTGGCCTACGCGGAGCGCTGGTTTGCACCCCGATAGGTCTCACGCGTATCGAGACCACGGCTTGGTACCATTGCTGGGCCCGCAGTCGCCCATCTTCACTCAGTTCGGGGCCACGTTTTCCAGTCTCTTTTTCCTCGAATATCTGGACCGTTGCGTAACGTGGTTGGGGCCCTGGCGTGTCCAGAGCCACCGGAGTACGCCGCTCCTTCTCTAAGGCCACCGCACGAGCATAATCATCTGCTGGGGATGGCGCCGCAAAAACTCTTTCCGGCCGCGGGGGCCGCATCAACTCCTTCAGCAGCCACTGATCATTTAGCTCGTGCGCCGCAGCAAGCAGCTTTGGCTTCCACTCGAATGGGAAATGCGGAGCGACCGCCCTGAGCGCCTTCCGTCGAATTTCCGGATCATGGATTTGCTGTACTGCGCCCAGCAAGTCTTCATCCAGCTGCCCTAAAAATACGTGGCTAGTCGCCACGTCGATTAAGGCGTCCGCACGAGTTCCCTCGTCCTTGATTGAGCATACTGCTGCAAGCAATTCTTGCTTGGCTGCAAGTAGCTCCGACTCAAGCGTTCCGAGTAAGAACGGCGTCACCCCTTCTAGGGCCTCGCCACGAGCTTTGTAGCTTGGGATCGAACGAGCTGCAGCGAGAAGCTCAGACTTATGAGCTTTGGAAATTCTCCGTGCCACGGTTGATAGGGTCTTTGCGCGCAATTCCTCATCTTGCAAAGAGGATATTGTCACGAGAAGCTGCGAATGCAGTGTTTCGGGCAGAAAAGGTGCCACTCCTTGCAGCGCTTCCGCTCGATGGGGCTCCTCCTGCATTGTACCTACTGCCGCTAGCAGATCAGGCTGCAAGACTTTCGGCAGATATGGGGCTATAATGCTCAACAGATCGGCTCGAAGTGGTTCTGCTTGTATTGCACACGCTGCGGTGAAGACGTCTGAGTGTAACGCTTCCGGCAGGTATGGCGCGATTCCTTCTAGCTTCAGCTTGCGAACCTTTTCGTCGCGGATTGCGGAAACCCCGGCAAGTAGGTCTCTTTGTGCGGCGAGCGCCTCTGAGCCTAATGTTTGGGGCAGAAACTGAGTTGCTTCGTTCAGCGTCTTCGCTCGAAGCTCTTCATCTTGGATCGCGAGCGTCGCAGCTAGCAAGTCTGGCTTCAATTCCAATGGCAGGCTCTGCGCTACCCGTCCGAGCACCCAGCCACGGCTTTGTTCGTCTAAGGCACACGTGGCATCGAGCAAGTCCCGTTGCGAGCTCTCAGGCAAGAACTGCGCTATATTGACCAACGCCGCGTCGCGCTCGGTACCTTTAATATCAAGGGCCGCGCGAAGAAGCGCTGGCCTCAATCGCAAGTGCAAGCGTGGAGCTACGGTGCCGAGCAGACGGGCTCGAGCCGGCTCATTATTGATTTGCCTAACCAGTTTAAGCAGCTTCGGCTGCAGCTTCTCGGGTACGTAAGGCGCCACGTCCTTGAGCGCCTCAATCCGAAATTCTTCGTTCTGAATTCCACTGGCTCGGTCGAGCAGGCCTTTGATCGTGCGCATTGCGGCCATGGGAAACTCGTTGCACGCTATAAAGGACTTTAATAGAGGCGTAATCTCAAGCGCTGCTCTTGATCTGGATCAACGTCCGGTTGTCTTCTGATGGATGCAAGTGCCTAGGCCGAGAAGGTTCATCGAGCGCCGGCGCATGTTAATCGCACTGCTCAAGGTCGGCTGAGTTGCATCTATTACCCATCCCGCTCCATAGCGATGCACAGTGACTGTTGTGAGTAAATGCGTGAGTAGCCTTAGGGTAGCGAAATTATTATTCCTTTATTTGTAACCACTTATTGCAGTATCGCGATCCCGGCCAGGGGCACCAATTGTGCTGGATGGCGGCTGCGGCGTATCGCAAAGATGTTGCCGGGCAAGAAATCGGATCCCGTCCGGCGGGCAGTTGCGCAAGTAAGCGGCAGGCGCGCCGAACAGCGTACACAGCTGGCCAAAACTCCAGTGCGTCGGCGTGACAGGCTCAGTTTGTCCCGCAACGATCAAGGCCAGGCGCTCGGCATTCTCGTGGACAGCCTCCACGCGGATGGTCCGACTTTCGACGGTGCGCACCTGCGCACGTTCGGCCCGGCTGCGCACGGCGTCATAGAGGTCCGGCAAATTGAGGTAGCGTTCGTCATCTGGACGCGCAAACCACTCCGACGACACCCGGCCAATCCGCTGGCCGCGTGAGATATCTACCCGGAAACCACTGGAAACCGACTGTTCGCCGTGCTTTGACATCGTCACGTTCATTGTCACTCTCCTGTTCAGGTTGAAGCGCAGCGCTGCGCTGCAACCCTGCCCGTCGGCGAGACCTGGGGTAGCAAGGGCAAGGGCGGCCGGGAGCGAAGGGGACTCCCCACCTTTTGCAAGAGCATTCTGCTTGCGAGTGCGACCAACCATTGCAGCTTCGATTTCGCGTTAGGCAGGGTGAAGAGCGCACAAGCGCGCTCGAACCTCTGCCTCGCGGCGAGCAGCGGGTGTGCAAGCGGAGCGAGTGCTTTCGCGGGGAACCGGCTGCAGGGAGCGTGTTGAAGCCGTCGCTGATGGCCCCGTGAGCCGCGACTGAAGCTGGGCGGAAGGCACTCGGAAGCGCGCTGAGGGCGGCGCCCTAAGCCTTCGGTGTGTGAGCGAAGTGGCGCGCAAAGCACCGCCACTAAGCGACAACGCGTCAAGGTCATCGCTCGCTCATGTGAACAGACTGATCGGCGACATTCGGGCCTGTCGTCGTCGCGACGCTCCGCTATGCGAAGGCTTCGCGCCTCGCCGACGACAGGATCAAACCGCCGCGGAGTGCGGAGTTCGGTCTCTGTCGAAGAGTTCGCCGGTCCTCAGCATGGCGCAAGCAACCCCAATCAAACGGCTGCCGATCGAACGCAGCGCGCGAGCATGAGAGTCTCCGCGCTTTCGTAAGGCGGCATATCGATTGCGTGTTTGGAAGTCGTGCAGCACCGCCACGCGCGCCCAATGGTAGACAGCCGTTCTGAGACGATGCGGACAAGACTGTCGCATAACCACGAGAATCTGCTTACCGCTGCGCCGCGTGACGGGCGCGACTCCAGACAGGCCCCTAAGTGCATGGGCATCGCGGCGAGCGACCGCGTCATGTGCTTCGGACAAGAGCGCCGCGAGAACGATCGTCCCTACTCCAGGCATTGACCGCAAGATCTCGGGATCGGCCTGGGAGTTCGGTACGACGCCGATTGCTGGCCGGGAGCTCGGCGACCGCGGAACACAGGCGCTCGAACTGCTTCAGCGCGACCTTCATCTGCTGCATTACCAGTCGCAGACGCTGCAGGATCAGCTCGCAATGCGCGACGCAGGCTTCCGTAACACCGTCTGCCACCGTTATCGGCTTGCCACGAAGATGGTTGAGCAACGTGTCGGCCGTCCACTTCTTCACCCGGCTTTGCTTCAGTCGCTTTGCGACCGTCGACGCTCTCACCGTTTGTGCTTTGGCGGGTGTGGAGATCAAGTCCCAGAGCTCCAAGATCCAATGCTGCGACCAATCTTCCGCAAGGTCCAGCATCTGCGGAAAGTAGCGCCAGAGCTGATGCCGAAAGCGGTTAGCCAAACGATTGCGTTTGGCAGACAAGTCCTCTGCCATGCGTGACCACTCACGCAACTGGATGATCGTCGGATGCACCGGTTCCAAGAACCGATAGAAACGCCGATCTGTTCGCAGAGACTCGGCAAGCACGAGCGCATCGAGCCGATCATCCTTGGCACCCGCCATGGTAAATCGATCTCGAAAGCGATCAAGTTGCTTCGGATTCAAGGCATGCACGAGAAAACCAGACTCCATCAGGCTCTCGACGACTGGTCCGTGCGGGACTTCGATTCCAACAGCGATGCGCCCCGGCTCGGCACCCGCCGTTGTTCGGATCCAGTCAGCAAGTTCAGCCAACCCTTCACCGCTATGCTGAAACGAGCGATGGCCGAGCTTTGCTCCTTGGGCATCCAACGCATAAACGTAGTGCGTCGCCGATGCCCAATCGATGCCCACGTATGCAGCAATTTCTTCAGTCATTCCTTTCCTCCTGGCTCAGTCGGGCAGCTGCGCTCCTCGCCGGCCCTGTTCTGGCGCTCAAAGGCGCAACTCCCCACGGGGCGTCGAACGCAGCTCATCCGTCGGAGCACTCGTCCCCTCTAGGCGCTCACGGCGCTGGATCACCAGGTGACTCCCAACGAATCAGCCCGCAGACGACGATAGCCCGTGAGGAGCATCGTGATTGGAACAGGGATCACCCGCCTGACAAGGGCGCGCGAGGTCCGCGCGCGTCTGCACAAGCCATTCAGAGCGAGAGCAGTGAGATTGATCGAGAGGCGCGGAAGACCGGGGAAACCGTTCCGGCCGGCACATTTCGTGCGTACCCTTGCCCGCGAGGGCGGAGCCATTAGCAATCCCTTCGAAAGAAAATGTTCTTTCCGCTTCCAAGGCAGCGGCGCAAGAAGCGCAAAAGGCCCCGCTCTCGAAGAGGTAGGGCCGACGACGCGGCCGTGCATTAGTCCCCTGCGCGGCGGGACCAGATCAGCGTAATACCGTCGTCGTCCTCGACCTTGACCAGCGATGCATAGATCGGCGCGGGGAGCTCGGATCGTCGAGCTTGACCGAGAGGCATTCGCGATCGCTGTCGCGGGCGGTCTTCTTCCAGGCCGCGCCGAACTCCGTGGAGCCTGCAAGATGCGGTAGTCGGGCGCCTTATCTTTGTCTTTCTCGGATGTGACAAACTTGGCCTTGATGTTGAGCGTCAGCGTCTTGATCGAACCGTTATAGCCGTTCTCCGATGCGGTGAAGGTGCCGATGGTCGCCATGATGATCTCCGACTGTCTGCTCGGGCCGCGCCCATCGCGGCCTCGATGGCGCCCTTGCGCCCGGAGACGATCGGCCCGCAGCCCAGGGAAGATCAAGACTCCCCCATGCTGAACGCCGACGCCATGAATAGCGTCATTGCGGGTGTCCTGGACCACGTCTGCAAATAGGAGAGGGAAATGCGCACACTGCTTACCGCGATATCCTTTCTAGTCTGCCTCAACCCGGCGGCAGGAGCATCACTATCGATTGAGCAGCCCGAACAGACGTGCAAGAGCCGCAACGGCCAAGCGGCCTGCGCGGCGTATCTCATGGGCATGGTTCATGGGCTGCAGCTTGCGACGACCTGAACGAAGCGAGGAGACCTGTTCTGCATTCCGGAGAGCATCAGCGCGCCACAGGCGATTGATCTCTTCACGGGCTCGATATCGAAGGCTTACGACGTCAAGGCCTCAGCCGGATCATTTTTTGCGGCGCTGTTGTCGAACAAATATCCATGCCATTGAGGCTGCTTGCGACCCTCAAGCTCTTTCATGGCAGCCGCCTTAATCATTGCATAGCAAGTACGAGAGACTTCGCGGATGACCGGTCCTGTGACGGCATCGCTGCCGGTTTCAATCTCGCGTTTCGTCAATCGATCGGCAAGGCCGCTACCGTAACATGTACAATACTGCTGAAAGTACAGCAGCAGAATGACTTTCATTTCTGGATCGCTGTCCCGGCCTCTCAAGCAAGAATTGGAAACGCCAGCGATGAACGAGGCCCGGTCAGCGCCAACCAGGTACTGCGCCGTTGCCGGGGTCGCCAACACTGACAAAACCATATCGGCCCAAGCGGCTAGGCTCCCTATCGCAACGTCGCGCGGCGTCTTTATGAACATCGAGGATACTCGCTGGTTGCACGAGGCTGATAGCAAGCTTTAGCTATGCGTAGCCCACATTGAGCAGATCTTTCGGATCGACGCCGTTGGCTCGACAGTAGGCCTCAAGTTCGGCTCGGCCACTGGCGGAATTCTCAAAAGCCTTCCACTCATCTCGCTTCAGGGAAACCTCCAAGGTATGGAGTCCGTACGTGTTCATTTCTCGCTTATGCGGTTTAAACACATCCGCGGCCGTCACTTTTCTCTTGTTCTTCTTGGGATGAGTGTAGATTTCGTATTGTCGTTCGCGCAGCTCGCGAAGCACAAACTCCTCCAACTTCCATTTCATACTCGAAATACTTGGGCGCTGAGAATCGGGCGGTGATCGACCAAACATTTGCCGATAACCGTCGAATCCCTTGCCGTGGTATTCATAGGTTTGCAGCGCGCCCCTGATCCACTGCGATTGCCAGAGGGAATCGACGATCATAAGCGCAATTTGGCGCTCGTTTTCTTCCCGGAATTCTATCTCTTCGTCCGTTTCATCGTTGCGAGCCATGGTTTTCTCACCCCGTTCTGTCACACGTCACGGCCAATGACCGGCAGTGCCATCAGCCTAAGCCGCAATTTTACCTAACCTCTTCACTCGCGCGCACGCCTCCCGCGCGTTGCTCATGTGCTCGGCACCGCGTCCGGCGGCAGCTTCACGTCGGCGGCGATAGAGATCCCGAGCAGCTTTTGCCTCGATGACCATCGGCGCGAATTGGCCCCAATCGATTTTCCATTTCTTCTTGCTGCGCAACCGCCAAATTCTAAAAGAGCGCACGACATGCCGCTCGAACGCAGCCCTGGTGCATTTGTTGACCCGCATAAACTGACTAATCAATCGTCGCTCGTCCGCCGGCGAAATAATGCCTATGATCAGGAGCTGCTGAACACGTCCTCAATGCTGAACCGAGTGGCAAATGGTGCAGATCGCGTCGACCCCGACCAGTGTGGCAACTCCGCTGCGAGACCGTTCGACATACCTCCAGTTTTCGTGGTCGTGCAGGCGGTCCTTCCTTCCACAGATTGAACACTTGCCGAGGGCCGACCGGGTTGCTCTGCTGAGCTTTAACCAGCGACCGGGCCCTAGACCGACCACGTTGGATCGGAGATTCCGGCCCCAAAGGGGCTCTGGGATGAGTTCTAAGCGGAGCCTGTTCCTCGGCGGCATCGCTTGCCTCCCCTTGGCTAGCGGGGTCTTTGATCACATACGAGACGATAAGACGGCGATAATACCTGGCAGTGTATAGGAAAGTTCATATTCGCCACCCCCTCGAATCCGTGTTATGGCTTGATCATGACCGAGAAGCGCAAAGGCTCCAGCATCAATTCCTCCACCCGCGTCTTGGGAGATAAGACTTTTGCGGCCATTTCGGCTGTAGAAGGGTTGAAGCTTGGCAAGGCTTCTAGGGATCGCCTGTCCTCTCTCGACAAGGCAAAATTGACGCCGGCCCAAAAGCGGGCCGAGGTTTTGAGAGCGTATGTTCGGCCCAAGGGCCGCTAGCGCCGTTGAGCAGTTACGACGTCTTCGACGATCCCTACTGCTACAAGGGCACCTCGGTCCTTAAGAACCGAGCGCGCCTGAGGGACGCAAAAACCCTAGAGGCGTTCGAACTCGAAATGTCGACGTTGAGGTCACGCGAACCTCTCCCAGACGGGCAATTCAATCCTGCGCATTACAAGCGCATCCACCACCATCTGTTTCAGGACGTCTACACCTGGGCCGGCAAGTACCGCACCGTCCGCACCTCAAAGGGTGGCAACCCGTTCGCCTATCCTGAGCACATTGCCTCCTATATGGACGAGGTGTTCGGAAAGCTCGCGCTTCCGGCCCTGAAGCCTGGGTCGAGCGATGCGGACTTCCTGGATGCCGCCGCAGACTTCCTGGCCGAACTCAACGCCATCCATCCCTTTCGGGAAGGCAATGGACGATCCCAGCTCTCGCTTATGCACCTTGTCGGCCATCGGGCAGGACACCCGCTCGTCCTGACGCGTATTAACCGCGACACGTTCCTGCCGGCCATGATCGCGAGCTTCGACCGCGATCTCGACCCGCTTAAAGCCGAATTGCAAAAGCTTCTGTAACCCGCCGCTACTCTGAGCCGGCTTGCCGAGCCAGCAGACGACGCGCGCGAGCAAGCCGAGCTTTCAGGTCGTCCTGAAAGGCGGGGTCCTTGCGCCGATTCTCGATGTGCTCGCTGATCGCGGCGCGAATCACGTCCGAAACGGCTCGCTGCTCGACCGACGCAACGGTTTCGAGCGCCTCGGCCTGTTCGTCAGTGAGGCGGATGGTCATGGCTTTGGTCGTTTTCATGCGGGAAATTTGCACCTTAGCACCGGCCTTGTCAAGCGGCTTGATACCATGGTATCTTGGTATCAATCAACGGAGGTGCCACAATGTCTGAACATGAGAGAATCGGCCGGGACGACCGCGAGAAGGAACTTGAGGCTTTCAAGGAACGCCAGCTTCGCGAGCTGCGAGAATTCGAGGAACGCCAGAAGAAGGAGCTGGAGGAATTCGAGCGCCAGGAGCTGGAGGAGCTGAAGCAGCCCGAGGAGCGTCAGCACCCGTACGAGATCAAGATCGACCGCACCGAGTTCAAGGTGAAGGAGCACTTCCTCACGGGCGCCCAGCTCAGGGCACTGCCCAACCCGCCCATCGGCCCTGACCGCGACCTGTTCGAGGTCGTGCCCGGCGGTTCGGATGAAAAGATCGCGGACACGCAGAAGGTGAAAATGCGCGACGGCCTGCGCTTCTTCACGGCGCCCACGCAGATCAACCCGGGCCTCGCCTAAGGAACAACTACCGTGCTGCCTTCACACGACATCGAATATCTGAACGCCAAGGCTCCAGGCCATCAGGTCACTGCTGAAGGCGGCGTTATCTGCGTGCTCGTTCCATCGTACCGGCTTCCGAAGGGATTCGACCAGGAGGCCAGCGATCTGCTTATTCGCCTAGCTCCTGGTTATCCCGATGTGCCGCCGGATATGTGGTGGTTCGACCCGCCCGTACGCCGAACAGACGGCGTTGTCATCCCGGCGACCGAGGCCCGGGAGGGCCACCTCGGACGTCAATGGCAGCGCTGGTCGAGGCACTTCACGCCGGGCCAATGGCGCTCGGGCATCGACTCACTTCAAAGCTACTTCGCTTTGATCAGAAACGAGCTGCTGAAAGCGGCGCCGGGGAATTCATGACAATTACGCTGGTCCTGACAGAACCGCTCTTCCAGGAGATTGAGCAGACCGCCCGGCTTCCGGTGGAAACCGCAGGCGTGCTGCTCGCAGGCTTCGCCCGCGCACCGAATGGCGATATCCGGCTGCTCGGACGTGGGATGCGCTGGGTGCCGCAAGATGCCTATCTCGCGCGCGAAGGAGATCACCTGACCATCGCGTCGCAGGGGTACGTCCCTGCCCTCGCTGAAGCCGAGCGCATCGGTGCCATTCCGATCTGGTTTCACACCCATCCCGGCACGATCGGTCACCCGACACCCAGCATGGCCGACCGCAAGGTCGATCAGGATATCTCCGACCTCTTCCGGCTGCGTTCGGGCTCGGAACTGTACGTCACGCTCATCGCGTCTCCACGCGACGACGGAATCACCTTTACCGGCGAGGTACATCTCGGCGATGGCAGGAAAACGCCGATCGACCGCCTGTGGCGCGTCGGCGACAAGTGGCAGCTCCTCCATTCCTTCAATTCGGCCGCCCCGCAAATCCCCGCAATCTTTGACCGGAGCGTCCGCGCTTTCGGCGCTGACATCCAGCAGACTCTTGGCGCTTTGCGCGTGGGAATCGTCGGCTGCGGCGGCACCGGGTCGGCTGTCACCGAGCAACTGGTGCGTCTTGGCGTCCGTCATCTCACCCTAATCGATGCCGATACGCTGACCGAGAGCAACGTCACGCGGGTCTATGGCTCGACATCCACTGCCGTCGGCAGAGCGAAGACGGCCGTGTTGCAAAGCCACCTGACAGCGATCGCGCCCGATCTCGAATGCCATACCGTGGCGGCGATGGTGACCCTCGAGAAGACGGCGCGCGAACTGATCCCTTGCGATGTCGTTTTCGGCTGCACCGATGACAACGCCGGCCGCCTGGTTCTCTCGCGGTTCTCGACCTTCCTGGCTGCCCCCGTCATCGATTGCGGCGTGCTGCTGGGCGGTGATGGAGCGCTTGCGAGCATCAACGGCCGCGTCACCACGCTCACGCCGGGCGGGGCTTGCCTGGTCTGCCGCGACCGAATCGACCTCGCCCGGGCGCAAACCGAGCTGCGAACGCCGGAGGAGCGGATACGGCTTGAGAATGAAGGCTATGCGCCCGTCCTGGGAGCCGTTGAACCAGCGGTGGTGACGTTCACTACCAGCATCGCTTCCGCCGCCATTAATGAGCTGCTGGAGCGCCTGATCGGCTTCGGGCCCAGCCCGAGGCCGACGGAGGTTCTATTCCGCTGGCATGAGAGAGAAATCTCGACCAACAATGCGAAGCCTCGACCCGGTCATTACTGCGACCCGGAAAGCCAAAAGATCGGCAGGGGCGATGGCACCCCCTTCCTTGAACAAGCGTGGCCCGGCGCATGAAGATTCGTTGGTGGCAGTGGCGGTGGGTCGACTGGCTACCTCAGTGGCTGACGCCTCCGCCGCGGTGGCAGTGGCAACGGCCTGATTGGCTTCCTCAGTGGCTGATTCATCAGCCACCGTTGTACTGTCTCGGCCGGGTCGAGTCGGCTGATGAGATACCAGTGAAGCTGCCGAGAAGCACCGCCGTCGTCGTCGGCGACATATCGCGCCGGAAGTGGATCGCCTTCGATTGTCCGTGCCGAAGCGGCCATCGCATCATGCTCAACCTCGATCGCGACCGGAGCCCTTTCTGGCAATTATCTACGGTTGATGGCCCCCTTTCGCTTTCGCCAAGCGTGAACTACTATGATGGCCGGCGCAGATGCCACTACTTCATAAGAGATGGGAAGGTCGATTGGGTGGGGGATACATTCGGTGAGTGACAACAGCCAAGAATCCCTGCCGGCATCTGAGGCTGCGCCGCCCAAGGCCGAGCGTCCGCTTACGAAGACGCCCATGTACGCGGCGATGAACGCGGGTCGCTACCAACGGCAGGAGCTTATCAAACACATCAACGCAACCGAGGGCACAAAGCTCATCTGCTACGTTTCGAGCTTGGAAACCGAGATCGACCGCAACGATGTGATCGGCTTTGTGGAGATGCTCCACAACATTCCCGAAAATTCCCCGATCGATCTCCTTCTCAATACCGGCGGCGGTGACGTCGACGCCTGCGAGAAGCTGGTCAAGCTCGTGCTGGCGAAGGCAGGCACACAGCCGTTACGTGTGATCGTGCCCGACCTGGCGAAGAGTGCCGGTACCCTGATGGCACTCGCCGCCAGCAAGATAATCATGAGCAACACTTCTGAGCTTGGCATGATCGATCCGCAATTCCTCCTGAAGGACGCCCGCGGCAATGAGCTGACCTACTCAGTGATGGGCTACTTGGAAGCTTATGAAGAGCACTGCGAGGTGATGCGCAAAAACCCGAACGACCCGATTGCGCTATTGATGCTCGATAGCTTCGACGCCAGGACTGTCAAGAAGTTTCAGGGTATCCGCGACCGTGTGAGGACGTTCGCCGAAGACATGCTGAAGCGCCGTGGCGCACCGAGTTCAACGATTTCCCAGGCTCTGATGAGCGCCAGCCAATGGAAGACTCACGGCCAGCCCATTGATTACGCCGATGCCAAACAGCTCGGCCTACCGATCGAGTACCTTGCACCGGATGACGAGCGGTGGAGCCGCTATTGGGAGCTGTACTGCCTGCTTCGCCTTGAGACGGAAGAAGGCAAGAAAATCTACGAGTCGGCTTACGCGTCGCAGATCGTGTAGGCGTTCTACGGCTTGGGGGATACCGGCTGGACGAACTGCATCGTCATCGAATCGTGCGCCCTGCCGTCCTCCCAGCTCATTGTCAGCCAATTGGTCGCAGCGGGATACGCTATGACGATCCTTCCTGGTCGATATCTAGCGCCGCGCAGGAAGGGATATTTGCTTTCCTCGAGAGGTTCGAGCAGCAGCACAAAGCTTAGACCTAAGATATTCACCGCCAGCGCTTCGATATCCTCCTGGTCATTTGTCAGGGGCTGTAGCTGAAAGCGCGAATGGTTGAGAGTTCGATCGCCCGCCTTCATGGTGCAATAAAGCCCAGCACCGTCCGGCCAATAACGGGGGTCGTCGAGCATGTCCAACAGCGCTGCGTCGCGTGAGAACGCGCCAGATAGCGGCGCCCTGCCCCTGGCAAGGTTCTTCGAGACCGCAGCCGCCTTGGCCGTTTTTAGCAGCCATCGTTCGAGGTCGTGCCCCGAGACAAGGGCGTGTCTCGATCCCGCATCCTTCTCCAGGTATGACTTGAGGGAAGCGAAGAAATACTTGGCGGCATCATCGAGTGGATGAAGGGTGCTGTTATGTTTGGTGCAAAGACAGTTCGAACGCAGATTTTGGGGTGCGAGAATCTTTTCCTCGCCGGGCGCGAGCCAAGGAAGGCCGCCCACGGAGAAATCTCCGTCGCCCATCAAAAGCCTGATGACCGACTCCGAAATAATGTGCTCGCCCGAGATGGGGCCGACGCACGAACCCATACCGTTCATATAGCATCTGGAGATGTTCGATGCCTGCGGAAGCGCGCTCAATCCAAGGACAGCGGACGCCTTGTACCAGTCCTTGCCATTGAAACAGCACACCCGCCCGGGACGCGTCGAACCGCACGGGCAAGGGCCATTCAAGACGGACTCTCTTTTTCGCTTCGCCTCGCCCACTGTGGTTCTCAGGACCTCATACGAGAATTAAATACCGTAGTCCAAGCTTCATGCTCAGCTTTGAGGTTCTCGACGAGGGCGGTCACTGTCTCGTCGTTGATGGCCTGTGGCTTCCCATGGCTAAATTCGTTTCGACGCTTGTGAATGTCAGTGAGCAGGTCGGCAACTGACACAAAGCCATGGTCGCGCAGATCGTCGAAATAATTCGTGCCAAAGAATATCTTGTACAGATCGTACAGCCGGCTCCCGATCCCAGAATATCGCTTGAGTTGGTCATCGAGGACGCGCTGCGGAAGCTTTCGCATCGCTGCACGGTGAAGTCTCTCAATACGGGTCTCGAAGTAACCCCAGAACAGCAGCACCAAGGCCGCTTGCGCTGATGGACGTTCCGCACCGGCAAGTGCCTGGAACTCGACAACTGGGCGCTCCCACTCGCGCTGGAGCATCTGTAGGTAGATGTAGTCCTCGTAGCGACCTTCAGCGCCCGCGAATGTCGCATGCAGAACCATCTCCTCGCCATCTATGACAATGGTTTGAGGCGTTAAATCAAAAGGATCAGCACCGCAGCCGGGGCAGGGCCCGTGGATCGTGCGAATAGCGGGGCAGCTACCGCAAGCCACATATCCCGACCATAGGCTTGTCCATGACTTTCCCGGTAGCTTGTCGTACCACATGAGATAACCCTCGCGAGCGAGTCGGCCGCTTCAATGCGCTGCTGAAGAGCTGGGGAGGCGATTCTATATACTTCTGGCTGGAAGATGAGAGACTGAAGGCCCTCGTCGCAACAATCGGCCGTCCGCGCATCCTTGAGGTAACCGTCCCCCTCGCCAAGACAACGCATTCATATTTGGCCGGCCGTGCAGTCATCGGCGCAGTCGCACGCACACTGGGCTGTCGACCTGACCGCGAAGGGTTCGACGTCTATACCGTGGAACCGTTAGAACCGACTGCCGTACTTGCCATCCATACCGAGGGCGAGCCGAAGTTCAACAAGGTCGGTAGGGGCTACCCGGCCGCGTTCAAGGCCTGTCGGTAGAGGCCGGCAACATCGCCAAAACAGGCCCTATTCATATGCCGGCACCGGCTTTTCCGGCTTCGATCAGCAGAAATATTTTCCGCCAGAATCTGCCAAATCCAGCAGGGCGGCACGCTCATCCACCTAAATACCCAGAACGATCGGTGATCGTCTCCCTTGATTTGAGGTGCAAATCTCTATGACCAAAGGAGTTCAACGTGTACGCGTTTGCTTACGGTCTGGTGACCTTGGGTTACCTGATCCTTTTCATCAAGAGTCTGGGTCTCTGATCCAGGTCGCAGGGCAGTTTCGACTGCCCTGCCCTAGCTCCCACTCAGCAGAATTTCCTCAAGCCGTGTCTGGATGCGATGCGACAGCCCCGCCATCATGTCCCAGGATAGCTTCAGCTCGGCTGGCAGGAACCATAAATCGCGCACTGCACGACGGCCCCCCTACGGAAAGTCCGCCATTGTCCGCTAAGGCTTATTCGACGGATATTCGACGACTTTAGTGGGATCGATATAAATCATTGATTTTATTGGCGCTCCCTAGGGGAATCGAACCCCTGTTTCAGCCTTGAGAGGGCCGCGTCCTAACCGCTAGACGAAGGGAGCGTGAGGTGAACCGCATAGCCTTGAACGCGCCGCGCCGCAAGACGGGGGATGCAGAATTTGTGGGTGGAGGAGGAGAGAGTCCCCGGGGGGACCCCCACCCCCGACCCCTCCCCGCAAGGGGGAGGGGAGCTCACCGCCCGGGTGGTGAGGGGAGTGGATATCAATGGGAATGGAATCAGCCGACCGCGAGGGCGGTGGGCTCCCTCTCCCGCTTGCGGGGGAGGGTTGGGGTGGGGGCGCCGCGAGCACCGGTGCCAGAGGAGAGAGTTCCCCCACCCGCATCGCATCTTCGATGCGATGCGACCTCCCCCGCAGGCGGGGGAGGCGCTGACTGCCCGCGGGCGGGGAGATGGGCCAAAGTCAAAAAGAGAAAGGGCCGAAATGGCCGGGCGAAACCGCCCTGCCCTCACGGCTCGACCGCGAAGCGGAGGCGGCCGGTGGGCTTGAGGGTCTTGGCGTCGAAGGTGCGGATCTCGGTGGTGCCGCCCACATCGAGCGTCACCGCCAGGCGGTCGCCGGCGGTGCCGGTGGCGACGATGCGGGCGCCCTTCGGGAGCATGGCGGTGAGGTCCGGGCCCGACGCAGTGCTTCCATCGCCGCGGAAAAGGCGGTAGCCGATGGCGACCAGAAGCACTGCGATCGCGATCGAGGTGGTCACGCCCGCGATCATCATCATGCGCCGCAGCCGCGCCATCAGCTGGGCCTGCTCGGGCGAGGACGGCTCGGGCGCAACGGTAGAGTTCATGGACATCTCGACTTCACAATCCCACGGTCTGATGACGGTCATTGTCGCCGGCGACGAAGGCTCGCCGCGGCTCGATCGCGTGCTGGCAGCCAGGCTGCCGGAGCTGTCGCGGTCGCGGCTGAAGGCGCTGATCCTGGCCGGACAGGTGTCGCTCCGCGCCGAGGCCGTGCGGGACCCCGCTTATCACGTCACAGCCGGCGACACGATCACAATCGACGTGCCGGAGGCTGTCGCCGCCGAGCCCGCGGCCGAGGCGATCCCGCTGAAAATCATCTACGAGGACGACGACATCGTCGTCATCGACAAGCCGGCCGGCCTCGTCGTGCATCCCGCCGCCGGACACGAGACGGGAACACTGGTGAACGCGCTGATCGCGCATTGCGGCGCCAGTCTTTCCGGGATCGGCGGGGTCAAGCGCCCCGGCATCGTGCACCGGCTGGACAAGGACACCACCGGGCTGATGGTGGTGGCGAAGAACGATCACGCGCACGCCTCGCTGAGCGCGCAGTTCGCCGACCACGGCCGCACCGGCGCGATGGAGCGCGGCTATCTGGCGTTCGCGTGGGGGGTGCCGCACCGGCCGCATGGCACCGTCAACGCCCCGATCGACCGGCATCCGCATGCCCGCGACAAGATGGCGGTGCGGCCCAAAGGCCGCGAGGCCATCACCCATTACGAGGTGCAGGAGAGTTTTGCCGGCCGCGACGGCAAGCCGGTGGCGTCGCTGATCGCCTGCCATCTCGAGACCGGGCGCACCCACCAGATCCGGGTGCATCTGGCCCATCTCGGCCATCCGCTGCTCGGCGATGCCGTCTATGGCCCGCACTTCAAGACCAAGGCGAACCAGCTCGCGCCGGGCGCGCGGGCGGCGCTCGCGGCGCTCGGGCGGCAGGCGCTGCACGCCTATCTGCTGGTGATCGAGCACCCCCGGACGGGAGAAATAATGCGCTGGGAATCGGAGCTTCCGGAGGATCTTTCTCTTTTGGGGGAGGCCCTGCGAGCGGCGCTATGACGCAGGACCTTCAGAAAAACGCAAGCATGTCAAAAACTTAATGGAGCCACACGGGGTCGTGACCCCCGGAATCCTTCCACCGGGGGGCGAAAATGGTGTATGTTGCGCCTGCGTCGAATGGTCGACGCATGGAACGTCGCAAACCGGCCGGCTTTAACCAAGCGACCGCTTTGCCTGGCCCGCCGCTATCGGGGGCCTGAACCAACTGGAGGGCGCTCGATGGCCCGTACAGCTACACTGCCGGTTCTCAACGGAGAATCGGGACTTTCACGCTACCTCGCCGAGATCCGCAAGTTCCCGATGCTGGAACCGCAGGAGGAGTACATGCTCGCCAAGCGTTGGCGCGAGCATGACGACAGCGACGCAGCGCATAAACTCGTGACCAGCCACCTCAGGCTCGTGGCCAAGATCGCCATGGGCTATCGCGGCTACGGCCTGCCGATATCCGAAGTCGTATCGGAAGGCAATGTCGGCCTGATGCAGGCGGTGAAAAGGTTCGAGCCCGAGAAGGGCTTTCGCCTCGCCACCTACGCCATGTGGTGGATCAAGGCGTCGATACAAGAGTACATTCTGAGATCGTGGTCGCTCGTGAAGATGGGCACCACCGCGAACCAGAAGAAGCTGTTCTTCAACCTGCGCAAGGCCAAGAGCCGCATCAACGCGCTGGATGAAGGCGATCTGCATCCGGATCAGGTCAAGCTGATCGCGAAGCGCCTCGGCGTGACCGATCAGGACGTGGTCGACATGAACCGCCGCCTCGGCGGCGACGCCTCGCTGAACGCGCCGATCCGCGACGACGGCGAAGCGGGCGAATGGCAGGACTGGCTGGTCGACAATACGCCCAACCAGGAAGCCATCATGGCCGAGCACGAGGAATACGACCACCGGCGGCAGGCGCTGAACGGCGCGATCGGCGTGCTCAACGCGCGCGAGCGCCGCATCTTCGAGGCGCGGCGTCTGGCCGACGAGCCGATGACGCTCGAGGACCTGGCGGCCGAGTTCGGCGTGTCGCGCGAGCGGGTGCGCCAGATCGAGGTGCGCGCGTTCGAGAAGGTGCAGTCCGCCGTCAAGGGCGCCATCGCCAGACAGGAGGCGGCGGCCCTGGAGGCCGCGCACTAGGCGCGCGGCTTGCTTGAAGGTGGTTTTTGGATGCGATCGGAGCCGGCGGAGACGCCGGCTTCTTGTTAGGTGCAGTTAGTCGGGCGCGGCGCGGGCGAGCTCGGCGAGCGCACAGCCCTCGCAGTGGCGGGCGTCCTTGTAGTCGATCCAGTTGTGCGCATAGATCCGCTCCCGGGCGATGCCATAGCGCAGCCGGAGCAGCTTCGAGAGCACGCGCCAGGCGGCGACCTGGGCGTCCGTCGGAGGCGTGGTGACGTCGGGATAGTTGCCGGCGAACTCCACGCCAATGGAATTGTCGCGCACGACCTTGCGATAGGTGGGGCCGTTGTCGATATAGCGGCTGTCGTTGCGGTTGGCGCCGTCGCCATGCAAGGTCACCAGGGTGTCCGGCACCGCCCAATACACCGTGCCGTCGGTTTCCACCCACACGGTGACGCCGCGCCGTTTCGGATTCTTGGCCTGCGCCAGCGCCCCCGCCCGCGCCGACCCGGCCGGGCCCTCGGTCTGGTGGACGATGATGTTGGTCCAGGGATGGGCGAGGTGCGGATCGCCCCACGGCGCCAGCCAGACCATCTTCAGTCCCGGGATGTCCGGCGTGCCCGACGAACGGGCGAGCGACGTGAGATCCTCAGCCGCAACAGGCAGAGGCAGCGCGACGAGAAGCAGCGCGAGCGCTGCGCGGAGGGAGAACAGGACCGGCCTCATGGTCGGCAACGATAGCACCGGCTACCCGGCAGCGGCATCCTGCCGACGCGGCGGCGCCATCATCGGCTCGATCTGGTCCGGCGCCAATGTCGGCGTCTCGTGGTCGGCGGCGAAGACGGCATAGCGGTTCTTGCCCTCCTTCTTGGCGGCATAGAGCGCCTGGTCCGCTCGCGCCATCAGCCGGTCGGGGAATGCGCCGACATCCTCGGTCCATTCGGCGACGCCGATCGAGACCTCGATCGGCACCTCGGCGCCGGCACAGGCCTCCGCATCGTCGCGGCAGACCTGCAGGATGCGCCGCGCGATCATCGCGCCTTCGCGCAAGGCGGACGCCGGCAGCACGATGCAGAATTCGTCGCCGCCGGTGCGCGCCAGCATGTCGCCGGGGCGCAGCCGGGTCTGGGCCATCAGCGTGAAGTGCTGCAGGCAGGCATCGCCGGCGGCATGGCCATGGGTGTCGTTGATGATCTTGAAGCCGTCGAGATCGATCACCAATAGCGCGAACGGCCGCCGCGAGCGCTCGGCGCGCGCGCATTCCTCGCTCAGGCGCTGCATCAGGTGACGGCGGTTGGCGACGCCGGTGAGATCGTCGAGCAGCGCGAGGTCGGCGACCTCGTTGCGCAGCCGGTCCACCGCCATCAGCAGGAAGCCGAAATTGAGCGACATCGACAGGAAGATCAGCAGCAGCACCGCGGCGGCCTGACCGCTGGTGGAGCGGCTGAAATTGAAATCGGCGCCGATGAACGCCCCGATCGAGCGCGCGGCAAACACCGCGATGATCAGAACGGACAGCAGGCCGGCCAGCCGCGCTCCCGGATTGACGGGCCCGCGCCTCGCATCCAGCACCAGCCGCGCGATGATCGCCATGGGGACCGCCTGCCCGATCGAGTAGCACAGGATCCTCAGCGGGCCGTGGTCGTATCCGTATTGGAAAAATGCGATCGACGAGCAGGTCATCGCGACGACGGTCAAGCTCAGTCGCCACGACGCCCTGGAGCCATAGAAGCGCTCGACGCCCATCGCCGCGAGGCAGATCGCGAAGGTCATCAGCGAGCCGCCGACCAGCAGCGGAACGAACGAGCCGAAATAGAACCGCGTCAGCGCGAACGCCGCCGCCGGCGCGCACATGAACGCAGATGCCGTCCAGTACCGCGCCGAATCCAGATTGGGATAGCTGCGCATCACGTAGGCCCAGATCAGGCCCAACGCGAGGAAATTGACCACGAAGGCGGTCCACAGCGTCGGAACGTTCAGCATCCCGACAGCAGGACGCCGCAGGTCCTGTCCTCGATGTTCAATAACGCCGCGCTCATGAGCTACCCTGTTGCTCGAGGCAACATGGGCGCGGCGCAGTTAACGGTTCCTCAAGGGCCCAACCAAGGTTGCGCCTTGGTTTTGAATCAATGAAGACACCTTTTACGATCCGCTAACCTTGTCACACCCCGAGCGCCAGCGGCGCAACTGGCCGGCGAATGCATCGAGCTGTGGATAAGCGCAACCGCGCTGGTGACAGCGTGAGGCAGAGCTTCGCGAATCTGCTGGGATCGACACCCGAGGCTGATGCATGGCTGGCGTGCGCCAGCGAAGCCTCAAAGTCGCGTTGCAATCCATCAACTCCTGACGAGGATTCCATGGCGAAGAAGGCGAAGAAGGCCGCAAAGGCCACCAAGAAAGCTGCGAAGAAGACCAAGAAGGCTGCCAAGAAGAAGTAGTTGCACTTCCCGGGTGGGAGCGCGGCTTCCACCCGGCTCTCAGTCAGCTCGACCCGCTAGCCGATCCTACGTCTCCACCGGTCGGCGGTTGCCACGCAACACGCCTCACCTGATATCGGGCGTGCGCTCGAGCGTCACCTCGGCTTCGCGCAGCACGTCCAGCGGCGCCCACGGCTTGCTCCAGAACTTCGTGCCGCCCGGCAGCGGCTGCGACAACGGCCGGCCAGAAGTGACGACCACATTGATGTGGGGGTGACGCGCCTTGGCGAGATGGGCAAGCTCGACCCCGTTCATGCGGCCCGCCAGATTGACGTCGGTCATCAGCAGCACGATGCGATGACCCGGCTTGTTCAGGACGAGTTCGGCGGCCTCCGCGCTCTCACACGCGATCACGTCGTACTCGCTCTCTTCGAGCAGCAGCGTGATCATCTCGCGCTGCGCCAGATCGTCTTCCACGATCAGTGCGGTGGCGCGAAAAGGTTGCGACTGTCCCATGCAGGTCCTCCACGAATGTGTGCTCGCAAAGTAATGTGAGTTAAAAGCTGAACGGCCGGATGGTTCGGTTCCAATCAGAAAAAGTGGCCGAAAACCCAGCTGCAATTGGAACAGGCACGCAGAACCGGTCGATCAGGGGAGTGAAGCGACAATGACGATCATTCGAGGCGCATCTGCCGCCGTGACAGGCGCAGCCAGCGGCATTGGCCGTGCGCTGGCGCAGGAGCTGGCGGCCCGCGGTTGCGATCTCGCGCTCGCCGACCGCGACGAGGCGGGCCTCGCAAGCCTCGCCGCCGAACTCACCGCAAGCGGCCGCAAGGTGACCACGCACCGGCTGGACGTCAGCGATGTGGCTGCAGTCACCCAGTTCGCAGTAGACGCGACCCGCGCGCATCCCGGCCTCAACATCGTCGTCAACAATGCTGGCGTGGCACTGTTCGGCAGCTTCGCCGAGATCGATCAGGCGGAGATGGAGTGGCTGTTCAACATCAATTTCTGGGGCGTCGTGCACGGCACGCGCGCGTTCCTGCCGCATCTTTCGCGCCAGCGCGAAGCGCACGTCGTCAACCTGTCCTCGATCTTCGGCATCATCGCTCCGCCCGGCCAATCGGCCTACGCCGCGGCAAAGTTCGCAGTAAGGGGATTTTCCGAGAGCCTGCGTCACGAACTCACAGCCGCCGGCAGTCCCGTGCGGCTGTCCGTCGTGCATCCCGGCGGCATCGCCACGGCGATTGCGCGCAATGCCCGCGCCGGCCAGGGCATGACCGACAATGCGCGCCGCGTGCAGGCCATCGAGCGGTTCGAGCGGCTTGCCAGGACCAGCCCGCGCGACGCCGCGTTGCGGATCATCGAGGGCATCGAGCGCAATGAGCCCCGCATCCTGATTGGCGGCGATGCGCGCTTCATGGATCTCCTGCAGCGGTTCATGCCGGCCACCTATTGGCGCGTGATGGCGAAGCGGCTCGAGAAGGCGGCCGCGAAGCAGGGATGAGCCACGGGACAGGAGCCCCCGCCCCGGCTCGCGCCCGTGGCGGATACGCCGGAGTGATCGGCGTGTCGGCGAGCTTGTACTTCAGCCACCCAACGACCGGTCAGGCCGCCCTGATATGGGCTAGGAACTGGTTGACCTCGCTACGCAGCCGGGTCGACTGCTGCGCGAGCTCCCCGGCCGCCGACAGCACCTCGTTGGCGGCGTGGCCGGTCTGCACCACCCCGGACGTGACGCCCGCGATGTTGCGCGTGACGTCCTGGGTCTTGCCGGCGACGACGTTCACATTGCCGGCGATCTCGCGGGTCGCGGCGTCCTGTTGCGCGATCGATGAGGCGATGATGGTCGAGATCTCGTCGACCTCCTGGATCGTGGTGCAGATCATGCCGATGCTCTGGACCGCGGCGGCGGTTTCGGCCTGAACCGCGGCGATCTGAGCACCAATCTCTTCGGTCGCCTTGGCCGTTTGGGTCGCCAGCGTCTTCACCTCGCTGGCGACGACGGCGAATCCCCTGCCCGACTCGCCGGCGCGCGCGGCCTCGATCGTCGCATTCAGCGCCAGCAGATTGGTCTGGCTGGCGATCTGGGTGATGAGTGCGACGACCTCGCCGATCTTGCTGGCCGCAATGTTGAGCCGCTGCACCTTGTCGTTGGATTGCTGCCCTTCGTCCGCGGCCTTGCGAACCACGGACGACGCACGCTCGAGCGTCTTGCTGATCTCGTTCATCGAGGATGACAGCTCCTCGGCCGCCGAGGCAACGGTGTTGACATTGTCCGACGCGGAGCCGCACGCCTGCGATACCGTCAGGGCCTGCTGCTTCGACTGATCGATCGTCACCGACATCGAACGGGCGGTCGCCTCCATTTCGATGGCCGCAGCCGACACGGCGTCGACGACGCCGCGGACGCTGGCCTCGAAGCCATCGGCCACCTCCATCAGCATGCGGCGCCGGTCCTCCTCGGCACGAGCCTGGGCCTTCTCCTGCTCCGCCTGCAGATCCCTCATCCGGACGGCGTTGTCCCTGAAGATCGAAACGGCGCGTGCCATCTGTCCGACCTCGTCCTTGCGCCAGTCGGCCGGGACGCGAACGTCCAGGTTGCCGTCGGCGAGCTCGCGCATGGCGCTCGTCATCTGGACGATCGGGCGGGAGATGCTGCGCGCGATCAACAGCCCGGCGAGCGCGATCAGCACGAGGCCGGCCAGCGTCATCCCGATCGCCAACGCCCCGGCGCGATTGCGGGCCTGGATGAACTCGCTGTTGTCCATGATGATCTCGACGGCCCCGATCGGCTTGCCGGAGAAATCCTTGATCGGGCCCAGCAGCGCGACGACCGGAACACCCTTGAGCTGTCCTTGGCGCGACAGGAAGCTGCCGGCCGATGCCTCCCGATAGTCGCCGCTTGCAAAGAAGGAGGTCTCCCCGATCGTCGTCGCGAACAGCTTGAAGCCGGTGTCACCGGCCAGGCGGAACGCAACCTCGACATTCCGGCTGCGCTTGAACTCGTCGAAGAAGTTTTGGCCAAAGGTCAGGCCGAACTCGACCGAACCCAGATGTTTGCCGGCGGAAACGATCGGTACGACGCCGCGGAGGCCGAGGCCGGCAACGCCGCCCTCCAGCCCGACGATCGGCTTGCGGTCGGTGTTGGCGGCCACCACCGTCTTGCGGAATCCCGACAGATCGTCGCCGAACTTGGCGGGCTGGTGCACCCGCAGGAAGGACATCGCCGGCGGCGTGTGAAACTGAAACTGGTCGACGCCGTAATCGGATTTCAGGCTGGCCATGCCCGCGCCGAACAGCCGCATCAAGGCGTCGCGGTCGTTCTGCGCCATGGCGTCCTGGACAGCAGGGATCTTGGCGACCACCGCGCTCATCGCTTCCGCGCGGGTCGACTCCAGCTGCAGGCGCGAATTGAAGGCGTCATATTGGGCGTGGAGCTCGCGCTCATTGGCGCGGTCGATGATACCGCCGATGATCCACATGGCGACCAGCAGCACGAAGAGGGCCGTCGCTGCCGCACCGATCACCAGAGAAAGGGTGATCCGGGTTCTCAAGCCAACAAACTTCAACATGCAATCCTCGAACGTCGACCGGTGTTCGAGTATTGCAGCGTTGCAACTAATTATTCCTGAACGAGTCAACCAATGGACTGGACCAACAGCAGATTAGCTGCTGCGAGGCGAGAACGGCTATCGAAGCTTTCCGCCGCACACTTTGCTCTTAACCTGCCGCAATCCATGCTGGTTGCAGATCATTTCATCTCAACCAGAACGGATCCGCTCGGAACGTCCTGACAGAGCAGAACGTCCGACCTGTCCGGCAGGGCGCGTTCAGGCAACAGGACCGCCGCGCGCCCGCCAGCCGCTCATGCCGCCGGCATAGTGGCGGATATCCTGCCGCCCGGCCGACAGCGCCCGCCGCAGGGCGGTGGCCGAGCGGCCGCCGGCCTGGCAGATCAGAACCACCGGCTTGTCGTGCACGAGGCTGCCCGGGTCGAAACGCGACAGCGGGTGATTGACGGCGCCAGGGATGTGGCCGCCCTTGAACTCATGCGGCTCGCGCACGTCGACGATGACGCAGCTCCGCTGCTGATGCGCCCGCACCAGCTCATCATGCTCGATCGCCGGCACGCTGGTCGACCCGGTCAACCTGCTGAACAGTCCTGATAGCATGGGAGGAACCTCTCACTGTTTGACATAGGGGCATTCGGGCGACTCAGCCTAGCCCTGTGTCCGCTTCGCTTTGGCCCCGGACGCTTCGACCCAGAAGAAGAACGCACCTGCACCGATCGCCAGCGCGGCGAACCAGACGCCATCCGGCACGCCGGTGATGTCGGGCAGCCGCACCTTGCCGAGCGCCCAAACGTTCAGGACGTGGGCCTTCACCCAGTCGAAGCTCAGCGCATAGAGGATCGCACCGACGATCATGCCGAAAGCGCCCACTGCGGCATGCACGCTGCCGCTGGCGATGGCGCCGAGCGCGGTGCCCGGGCAGTAGCCGTAAACCACCATGCCGACGCCGAACAGCGCCGCGCCGAGCGCGACCGCAAGCATGTTGGCGTCCTTGACGTAATACTTGGTGTTGCCGGTATCGACCAGCAGCAGAACGCCGATACCGCCGACCACGATCGCCGTGCCCATCACCTTCAGCACGGTGAAGTCGCGCAGCCGGAACTGGTTCTCGATCACGTTGCAGCTCGTGACCTTGCCCTGCTGCAGGAGATAGCCGAACACGGCGCCCATCAACAGCGGGCCGGCGATGCTCATCAATGACGTCATGGCCCTTCTCCTATGCTTTGCGGAACATGACGCGCGACACCACCAGGCCGGTCGCGAACATCACGGCGAGGAACAGCCAGCTCGACAGCGCCAGTTGCAGACCGCCTGAAATGCCGTGGCCGCTGGTGCAGCCGCCGGCCAGACGCGCGCCATACATGATGACGATGCCGCCGAGAAACGCAGCGACGAAGCGCTTGAACACCGACGGACCAAAGCGCTCCCTCCAGACCTCCGGCACCAGCTCGAGCCGCCACGTGCCGGAGACAACCGCCGACAAGAATGCGCCGAGCGGAATGCCGACCAGAAACCAGACGCCATAGTCCCATTTCAACGGCATCGACTTCCAATAGCTGTTGGCGGCGACGGCGTCGGATCCGATCACCGGCACGGCGAACAGCGACGCGATGCGCGAGAACGCCGTCGTCACACCGAGCGGGTCGCCGAACCCGGCAAAGGCCACCCAGCTGAGGATGCCGATGCCGGCGCCGACCAGATAAGGCGACCAGTCGATGCGCCCGGACTGGCCCAGATCCTTGACCATCACATCGTTCATCATTGCCACGACGGATCCTCCCTGCTGACGCGGTCCAACGGCGCGACCGACGCACGCCACCATATGCATATATTCGAATTTATGCAATTATAAATCAGCCGGTGCCGATACGTGAAAGGCGAGGTCCTGCGGCAGCGTGACGGCGAGGACCCAGCTGCACGGACGACCTCGGGGATCGCAGGCCCGAGCAAACCGCAGCGGAGCATGATCCGCCGCAGCCCGACGCGCTGTTCATGTCGGCCCGGCCTCTCGCAGATCCACCGTCACCACACGACTCGGTCGCGCAGCTTGCCGCGGCCGCGGGAGAAGTCCTCGAGATGAGGCTCACGGGCCAACGCAGAAGCGAGGGCCCGGCGAGTGGCGGCGAGATCGGATCTGCGCGGGTCTCAGTCGCCGCGAGTTCCTAGGCGGCTCTCACGCCGGCGATGAACTTCTTCACTTCCATGCTTAGTCTGGCACTGTCGTCGGCCAGCGATTTCGCGGCGGACAGCACCTGGGACGCGGCGGTTCCGGTATCGACGGCGCCGCGCTGCACATCCGCAACGTTGGCTGAGACCTGCTGCGTTCCCGCCGCCGCGTGCTGGACGTTGCGCGAGATCTCCTGCGTGGCAGCGCCCTGCTGCTCCACGGCCGATGCGATCGTCGACGAAATCTCCTGCAATTTCTCGATGGTGATGCTGATGTCGCGGATGGCACCGACGGATTGCTGGGTGGCGGACTGGATGCCGGAGATCTGCTGGCCGATCTCGCCCGTGGCCTTCGCCGTCTGCTCGGCCAGCGCCTTGACCTCGGATGCGACCACCGCAAATCCGCGGCCGGCCTCGCCGGCGCGTGCGGCCTCGATCGTTGCATTCAGCGCGAGCAGATTGGTCTGTCCGGCAATCGTATTGATCAGCTCGACGACGTCGCCGATGCGGGCAGCGGACTTCGAGAGCTCGCTGACCTGTTCATTGGTCTTGCGGGCCTGTGCCACCGCCTCATTGGCCATCCGGGCCGAATCCTGGACTTGCCTGCTGATCTCGTTGACGGACGCCGAGAGTTCCTCGGTCGCAGATGCCACCGACTGCACATTGGTGCAGGCTTCCTCGGAAGCTGCGGTGACGGATGTGGCCAGGTTCTGTGCACGGCTCGCCGTGTTGCTGAGGCCGCCGGCGTGACCTTCCAAAGTGCTCGATGCCGTGGACACGGTGTCGACGATCTCGCCGACCACGGCCTCGAAGCGGCCAGTGATCTCGTCGAGCCGCCGGCCGCGTTCCAGTTTCACCTCTGCCTCTCTCGAAGCGATATCGTCGGCCTGCTTCTTCGCAATCAAGGCGGTCTTGAAAACCTCCAGGGCGTCGGCCATCATGCCTACTTCGGTCTTCTGACCGCGATAGGGGATCTCGATCGCCAGGTTACCCTCACCGAGCGCCTGCATCGGCCTGATGATGGAAGCGATGCACCGGGAAATGTCGCGAACGAACCAGCTTCCGACGCCGATGCCGGTGAGAACGGCAAGGACGATGACCGTCGACATCAATGCAAATGCCTCGGCATAGCCATCCGCGGCGATCTTGGTTTCGGCGTCGGCGCCACGATTGTTGAGGTCAATCAGCTTTCGAAGAAATTCGTCCGACTGATTGGCGACGCTCCGGACCGTCTTGTTGAACAGATCGCTCGCCTGCTTGGTCGCGTTGCCGTTCCCTGCGCGCAGCACCTCGAGCACACCATCGGCAGCCTTGACATATTGCTCCCAGCCCCGCGACCAGCTCTCGAACAGGCTGCGCTCCTCGGCCGACGAGATCATCGCCTCATAGGAGCGGCGCGCCGTCGCGATGACGGCGAGCGTTGCCTTCATGTTGCGGTCGAGATTGTCCTTCTCCTCAGTCGTATCTGCCGTCATGTAGGCTCGCAGCTGCGCCCGATTGAGATTGATCGCCGAACGCAACTCGCCGAGCACGCGCACGCTCGGCAGCCAGTTCTTGGCGATCTGTTCGGTATGCGTATTGATTGTCTGCATGCCGCGGACGGCCAGCAACCCGACGATGGTCATCGCCACCAGCAGCAGCGCAATGACGGCCGCCATTTTTGCTCGAATGGAGAGTTGCGACATCACGCGTGCCTTTCGTAGTCCCGGCGATTCGTATCGGTCCGCCGCATGATTGCGTCGTCCCCTCGCGACGGTATCACCCGACCTTCGCAAATTGGTTAACGGGCGGGATTTCCAGACTGGAATCTACCAACGTCATGATCGGGCACGATGGTCCGAATGCCGTGTTCGGCACGCATCTCCTGTGGCCAATCCGCGGACTACGCGATCTGCGCTCCGGCGTGACGACGCAAAGACGCGTGTCTTCGGGCTCGATCCGATCTGATCAGACAATGTTCTTCGTCGGAGGCTTGAAGTGCGCCGACACGCCACGCGTCGACGAGCCTGTGACAGACAGGTCCCGGAGATTCATGGATGCTGCGCCTTGACGCTGCATGTCCAATGCCGCTCAGCAGAAGCAGGCTCGCTTCCGCAGGATGCCTCAAGAAGGCATGACGGAGGGCGACTGAACCGGGCTCTGCGCCGGCTTGGTGGCGAACAGCCAGCGGTCGACGACAAAATCGGTGACGGCCGCACCCAACCACATGCCACCGAGCACGATCCACGCTGTGAGCGCAAACACCGATGCCCCGGTTACGCCGGCGCCAACGGCGCAGCCGCCCGCCAGCATCGCACCGAATCCCATCAGGACGGCGCCGATCATGTAACGGCGCATGCCGCGCCCATCCGAGAAGCCTTCGAGATTGAGTTCACGCGCCAGCGCAGCCGCAACGAACGAGCCGATGAACACCCCCGGAATGATGCCGAGATCGAAGCCCGGCTTCAGTTGCGGGCTGGCGAGCACCTGCATCAGCAGCTCCGCCGAAGGACCGCTGAATGTCAGGCTCTTCAGCGGCACCGGCGAGAACGAGGCCTGGCCGAGCTGATAGGTGAGGAGCCAGCCCCCGGCGACCGCCGCGCCCGCGGCCACCGCCGAGCGCAGGATCTTCGGGCCAACCTGAAACTTCGACACGGCGGCGAGCCCGGCCAGGAACCACAGCATGCCGAAGCCGAGCTTCTCGGGCGTACCCCCGCCGAACAGGCTCATGATGTCGCGCGACGGTCCGCCGTCGACGAGCCAAAGATTGGTGAGCCACTCGCGTGCCGGCGCGAGCAGGCCGCGATAGGCCGACTGCGCCGTCACCGCGAAGACGAGGCCGGACAGCAGCGCCCGCAGATTGCCGTTGGCCGAGAGCACCAGCAGACGGCTGGCACAGCCTCTCGCCAGGATCATGCCGCAGCCGAACAGCGTGCCGCCGATCATCGCGCCGGAAATGCTGCCCTGCTGCGCCAGCTGGCGCGCTTCGGAGACGTCGAGCAGGCCCATCGCCACCAGCGCCTGGGTGCCCAGCAGCGCCGAGGCGAAGGTGAGGAGCCACACCGCCAGCCGCGGACCGCCCTGCCCGCGCGCGAACTCGACCGTGGCCGCCCGGAGGCAGAAGCGGCTGCGCTGGGCGAAGAAGCCGAACGCGCCGCCGGCCGCGAGCCCGCACAGCAGCGACACCAGCTCCTCACCCAGAAGGTCGATCAATGCGGTGAGCACAGGCGCTCCCGTCGTTCAGGCCTGCCGCTCAACATGCCGGGCGGCATCGGCAAGGACGCATGCGCCCGTCACGGGCGCAGGTAGGCGTATCCACTCTGCTGCAGCTCCGTGAGGCGCACGACGCCGCCCTTCTCCGCCACCGCGAACCCTGGCAAGAGATCGTCGAGTTTCACGCCTTGCGCCTTCATGGTGTTCGCACAGGCCTCGAAGCCGACGCCGGCTTTCATGAGGCGCTCGGCCAGAGCCGAGATGGTCTGGTCGGCCGAAATCGCATGAAAGGCCCGCAAGCCCGGACCGTGGATCACCAGGCGAATGTCTGCGCGTCCAGGTCCTCCGGTGCCATCGACGTGGTTCTGGAGGTTGCCGAGAACGAACAGGGCGCGGTCCTGATCGGCGAGATGATAGGCGACGCGCTGGCGCGGAGATTCCGTCGCCGCGCGTGCGCTGCTGACACCGAAGATTCCAAACAGGCCGGCAAGACCGGCTTGCATCAAAGATCGACGTTCCATGGTGGCTCCTAACGCGCGGCTGCAATGAATCCTGCGATGCGATCAGCGGCATCCTCGGCGGCGAGATCGCGAAAGAAGTGATCTGCGTCGTCAATCGTCTCCAGTCGGACACGGCTGCCGGCGCGTGACGCCAGCGGCGCGAACGACGCTGCCACGTCCGGTACCGTCTTGTCTTGCGCTGCCGCAAGCACCAGAACCGGCAGGCTCACATCGGCGACCAGCGCCGCCGTATCCTGACGCCGGTCGGCGCGATAGAATGCTGCGAATGCGCGCGCCGTCACCTTGGCATCGCGGCAATAGATGAAGCCCGGCACCGACATCCAATCACCGCCGCGCCCGGCGGCGATCGCTGCCTCAGCCTTGTCGAGCAGCGGCGCCAATCGCTGGCCGTAGCTCTCCGCATAGGCGTCTCTCAAACCGGCCTCGATGCTCGCCGTCGCGGGCGCCAGCAGGATCGCACCGTCGACCGCCGCTTTGGGATTGGCGGCCAGATAGCGCGCGACCTGATTGGCGCCGCGCGAATGACCGAGGACGAAGACGTGCGACGACGTCTTGCGCGCTTCACTCAGCCAGGCGGCGATCTCCACGACAGCATCGTCCGTCACATAGTCATGGGGTTTGGCACAATCGTACATGCCAGTGCGGCGATCGAGACCGAGCACGAGATTGTGCGCGAGCGACGCGATCCCCCGCTCGGCCAACGCCTTGGACAGACCCTGGATGGTCTCCATGTCCTTGTGCGCGAGCGTGCCGTGCGTCATCAGCACCAGCGGTACATCCGGTCCAGACTGCGCCGGCAGTCGGAGCGTGCCGAGCGCCGTACGCCCGCCGATCGTGAGCTCGCGCGGCTCCTCGGCCGCGAAGGCGATCGACGCAATGAACGAGACGACAAGAGCGAGCCACCACCGCATCGCAAATTCCTCAGGGACGCACGATCGTCCAGTTCTTCTCGGACAGCTCCAGCAGGGTCGCGACCCCGGTCTTGACGACCGTGACACCGTCGAGCAGAGGCGGCTGCCGTCCCTCCTTGCTCGCGAGCGTCTCCAAGGTATTGCCGCAGGCGATGAAGCTCACATTGGGCATCGACTTGGCGAAGCCGAGCACCCGCTCCTTCACCGGCGAGCGGTCGGCCAGCAGCATGTCGAGGCCGCCATTGAACGCGACGATCACGATCTCGACCTCCGCGCCCTCGCCCGAATAGTGGCGGGAGACATTCGCGGCCACGTCGAGCACCGCGCGCATCTTGGCCGGATCCTCGTCGCTGATCTGCAACGCGAGCCTATGTGGCTCGGCTGCAGTGGCGACGGACGCAACCCCGCTTCCGGCCAGGGCGACGGATGCGGCCGCCAACAGCATCTGGCGGCGGCTGCATCCGGCAATCCTCACTCGACGCCTCGCGGCTTGCCGTCCTTGTCTTCCGGCGTGACGTCGACCGCTGTCGCGCGTCCGGTGATCTTGACCGGCGCGATGCAGTTCTTCATGCAAGGATCCTTCTGCCAGAACGCCTTCTCGCTCGTGCTCCGGTCATCCATGATGAACCCGCCCTCGTTCGGCATCTTGATCGTGGCGAGATTGCTGTTGCTCAGCTCGAAGTTCTGATCGGTGATCACGTCGTTCAGATACAGCACATAGGCGACCAGCGCGTAGTACTCGTCGACCTTCAGCGACTGCGGGCTGCCGAACGGCATCGCGTGGCGGACGTAGTCGAACAGCGTCGAGGCGTAGGGCCAGTAGGAACCGACCGTCTTGACCGGATTGTCTGATGTCAGCGATCCCTTGCCGCCGGCGAGCACCGGCCAGCGGCCGGCACCCTCGCCGAATTCGCCATGGCAACTGGCGCAATTGTCCATGAACAGCTTCTCGCCCTGGGCGACGGTGCCCTTGCCGACTGGCAGCCCCTGCCCGTCCGGACGCACGTCGATGTCCCAGCCGCGGATCTCCTCAGCGCTCGGCGCGCGGCCGATGTTGAAGCGCTGCGGCGCCTTGGCATCGGACTTGGCCTCGGTCTTCTCGCTCGGACCGCCGGCGAACGCCGCCGAGCCCGCAAGCGTTGCCAGCGCTGCGGCGGCAATGATGAGCTTAGGCGACCTCGACATTCTCGACCTCACCGTTTGCCTGCACATGCCAGGTCTGGATGCCATTGTTGTGATAGATGGAGTTGTAGCCGCGGACCTTGCGCAGCTCGGCCTTGGACGGCTGGACGTAGCCGGTCTCGTCCTGGACGCGCGACTGCAGCAGCAGCGGCTCGCCGTTCCAGTCGAACTCGTAGTAGAACCGGGTCAGCGCCTTGTCGAGCACCGGGCCGTCGATCCGCGCCGGCCACCAGTTGCGGCCACCATCGAGCGAGACGTCGACGCGCTTGACCTTGCCGTTGCCCGACCACGCCAGCCCTGAGACGATCGTAAAGCCCTTGCCGTGCTTGATCGGCGCCTGCGGGCTCGGGCTCGTGATCACCGACTTGGCATCCATCGCCCAGGTGAAGCGCCGCGCCTTTCCGTTCGGCAAGAGATCGGTGTATTTCGAGGTTTCCTCGCGGGTGTGCCAGGGCTGGTCGCCGACCTTGATACGGCGCAGCCACTTGACCCAGAGATTGCCCTGCCAGCCCGGCACGACCAGGCGCATCGGATAGCCCTGCTCGGGATACAGCGCCTCGCCGTTCATCTTGTAGGCGATGATGCAGTCGTCGAGCGCCTTCTCGATCGGCAGGCTGCGATCCATCGACGCGGAGTCGGCGCCCTCCACCAGCAGCCATTTGCCGTTGGTCTTGACGCCGGCCTCTTCGAGCAGGGTGCGCAGCGAGACGCCGGTATATTGCACGCAGTGGATCATGCCATGCGTGAACTGGCAGCCATTGAGCTGGGCGCCGCGCCACTCCATGCCGGAGTTGGCCGCGCATTCCATGAAGTGGATGCGGTTGACGCGCGGGTAGCGCTTGAGCTCATCGAGCGTCAGCAGCAGCGGCCGCTCGACCAGGCCATGGATCATCAGCCGGTGATCGGCCGGATCGACGTCGGCTACGCCGCCGTGATGGCGCTCGAAGCACAGCCCGTTCGGCGTGATGATGCCTTCGAGCTCATGCAGCGGCGTGAAGCTGACCGAGGATTCGCGCGAAGCCGTCAGCCATTCGACGTCGCGGCGGACGACGTCCTTCTCGAACTTCGACGGCTTGCCGTAGGGGCGCACAGCGACGCCCTCGCCGAGGGTCCGCGTCCATTCCGGCACGTTCGGCGGCTGGTTGGCGGGATTGCCGACGCCGGCACGCGCCTGCGAGGCCAGCGCCGTGGCGGCAAGACCGCCGGCTGCGGTCAGGAAACCACGGCGCGACGCGCGTGGGGCTGAGGGAAGTAGTTTGTCCTTGGACATCGTCGTCACACTCCGGAGACTTTGACGGCCCGGTTGGGCTCGAGACGAACGGTTTTCTGGCGCTGCAGATAGCTCGACACGACCTCCCAGATCGGCGGCCCCTGCGTGCCTTCGTTGACGCTGGCCCAGCCCGCGACCTGATACTCGCGCGTCGGATCGATCGCGGCCCCGGTCTTGATCAGGCGCATGTCGGAGATGCGCTGCCCCTGCGGCTTGTTGACGTCGATGGCGTAGGACATGCCGCCGATGCGGACCATGTCGCCGCCCTGCTGGTAGTAAGGATCGACGTTGAACAGGTTGTCGGCGACGTCCTCGATGATCTCCTTCAGCCGCATGCCGGTCATGCCCATGCGATAGACGGCCGGATAGGTGATCGCGGTGGCGTTGGTGACGTCCTCGAAGGTGATTTCCTGGCCCGGCATCACGCTGGTGCCCCAGCGGAAGCCCGGCGACAGCGCGATCTCCGCATCGCGCTCCTGCAGCAGCGCCTGGCAGATGAGGTCATCGAACGTGCCGTTGAAATTGCCGCGGCGATACAGCAGCGTCTCGGTCCGTCCCAGCGGGCGGGCGAGATCGGCGGCAAACGGCTTGCGCACCTCGGCGATCTTGGCCGCCATCGCCGGATCCGGCGTGATCACGTCGGAGAACAGCGGAATCAGCTTGTAACGATAGCCCTTCACCTCGCCGTCCTTGACGTCGAGATCGAGCCGCGAGACGAACTTGCCGGAGGAGCCCGACGCGATCAGCAGCGTCTTGCCGACCTTGACCGCTTCAGGCAATGCATCATGGGTATGACCCGTGAGAATGACGTCGAGACCCTTGACGCGGCTGGCCAGCTTGCGGTCGACGTCGAAGCCATTGTGTGACAGCAGCACCACGAGGCCGGCGCCGTCCTTGCGTGCCTTGTCGACTTGGGTCTGAACATCCTCCTCGCGCACGCCGAACGACCAGTTCGGAATCATCCAGCGGGGATTGGCGACCGGCGTGTACGGGAATGCCTGGCCGAGCACCGCGATCTTGACGCCGCCGCGCTCGATCATCGTCGAGGCTTCGAACGCCGGCTCGTTCCATTCGGTGTCGCGGATGTTGAGGCCGAGGAAGGGGAAGCCCAGACCATCGACCGCCTGCTTGACGCGCTCGGTGCCGTAGGTGAACTCCCAATGCCCCGTCATCGCATCCGGCTTCAGCAGCGCCATGCAGTCGATCATGTCCTGGCCGCGGGTCTTCAGCGACGACCATGAGCCCTGCCAGGTGTCACCGCCATCGAGCAGCACGACCTTGTCGCCGCGCTCGGCGCGGATGGCCTTGATGACGGTGGCGGCGCGGTCGAGCCCGCCGATCCGCCCGTAGGTCTTGGCGAGCGCCTCGAAATCCTCCGAGGTCAGCGCATAGGCCGACGACGAGCCCGGCGCGATGCCGAAGCGGGTGAGGAAATCCTTGCCGGTGACATGCGGCGGCTGGCCCTTGGCGTCACCGACGCCGAGATTGGTCGACGGCTCGCGGAAATACAGCGGCATTAGCTGGCCGTGGATGTCGGTGACATGCACCAAGGTGACGTTGCCGACCGGATCGAACGCCAGCAGCTCCTTCTCGGTCAGCTTCTGCTGAGCAAAGGCGCGGGTCGCACCCGCAAGACCGGAGCCACCCGCCAGGGCAGCCGCCGCCAATGCGACCTGAACGAATTCGCGACGCGATATCATGATGTATCTTCCTTGTGTCCGCGGCTAGTTGCGGACCGACGGTGTCTCGACGGGCAGCCCGATGCCGCGCCAGGCGACGTAGACTTCGAGCGCGAGGAACTCGTCCGACAGCGGCTTGTAGGGCACGCCGCGAACGTCGAACATGCAGCCCTCGAACCGTTCGTGCAGCGGGATCAGGCGCTGATCGCGCAGCCGGTAGGTCGGAAAGCCGTTGGTCTGGCCTTGGCTCAGAAAATCGGCGCGCATGAACTTGCCGTTGTTCTTCTCGTGGCAGGACGCGCAGGCGAGATCGAGCTGCCCGACCCGCGTATAGTAGATCTCCTTGCCCTTCTCGAACCATGGCGACATCGGACCGTCGGTCTTCACCGCCACCGGCATGCCGCGCGACTGGTAGCGGACGAACGCCGTCATGTCCGTCAGTTCCTTCGACTTGAAGGCCCAGGGCTGCGCCTTCATGTGCTCGGTGCGACAGATGTTGATCTGCTGCTCGAGATTGACCGGCTTGTTGAGCTTATCGCTCCATTTGGGCATGGCGGCGCCGACGCCCTTCATGGTCTTTTCCGCCTCGCCGTGGCAGCTCATGCACGACTTGCCTTCGCTGCCGTCGACCGTCTTCCAGACGTCGGCGGCCCGCTCCACCGCGAGGAAGCCGGGATTCTCCAGGTCGTCATCCTGGAGCGCGCGCGTTTCCTTGGTGCGGAACTGATAGCCCGAGATGATGGTCTTGAAGACGTGACCGGGAGGCGCCGGAATGCCCTTCCGTTCGGCATCCTGGCCGAAGGTCGCGACTGCCGACAGGGCCAGCGCGGCCGAAGCCAGGACGGCGAGAGAACCGTAGCGAATGGACATCCGTCACTCCTCCTAGCGATCACACGCTGCCGATCAGGCCTTCAACGCGATCTTCTCTTCGGCCGTCACCACGGAGCCATCATCATCCGTCCATGCGAACTTGAACGTGCCTTCCTCGTCGATCCTTGCGTCGAACTGGATGTACGGGTTGGCGGAGATCGCCGGCTCCAGCGCGCAGGAGAACACCGGCTTGCCGTTGAACTCGCAGGTGAACTTGTTGATGATCTTGCGCGGGATCGGCTTGCCCTGCGCATCCTTGCGCTGACCCGATTCCATCAGATGCGAGACCAGCGTCTTGATCTGGATGATCTCGCCCTTCTTGGCTTCCTTCGGAAGCTTGATGCGCGGCTTGTCTGCCATGTTCGTCTCTCCCCTGTCTCAGCCGCCGCAGCCGCCGATGGTGACCTTGACGGTCTTGCGCTCCGTGAAGAGCGAGCCGTCACTCATCTTCGCGACCGCGATCACGTTCTGGGTCTGCGCCAGACGGATGCGGATCGATGCCTCGGCCTTGCCGGACATCGGCGTGAACATCAGCGTGGCGACGCCGGCATTCGGATTGCCGTCGGCCACGAACAGCACTTCCTTGACGTAGTTCTCGGCGGTCATCGGGCTTTCGACCGAGAGCGCGAGCGGCACGGTGTTGCCGTTCTCGGCGATCTCAGGCAGATCGAGCGTGATCTTGCCCTTGGCCGCTTCCTTGCCGCCGGTGAACTTCTTGATCATCTCGGCCGCGTCGTTGCTCGGCTCGGCGTTGGCGGCCATCGGCAGCACCGTCAGGGCGACGAAACCGCCGCCGAGAAGGAACGCCTGTCGTCTGTTGATTGCGCCCATGCATCATCCTCCAGAGGCGGTTACTTCAATGTTTCGAGAAAGGCGACGACGTCCTCGACCTGCGCGGCGGTGAGGACGGGTTTGCCGACGAACTCCGGCCTGACGCGATTGAGTCCGTCGTTCTTGTAGAAGGCGGGCATCACCGTATCGGTGAAGATGCGCTTGGGATCGGCGACGATCAGGCGCAATTGCGCCGCGTTGTAGCGGGTCGCGACGCCGTCGAGCGACGGACCGAACTCGCCGTGAAACTCTTCCGACTTCAGCGACGACACCTGATGGCAGGCGAGGCAATTGCCCAGCGTCCGCGTCAAGAACACCTTCTTGCCGGCATCGGCATTGCCGGGCGCGCCCGTCAGCGATTTCGGAATGGCATAGTCGACGACATCGAGCCTGATCGGCTCGTCACCCCGCGCGGCTGCCGACAGCAACACGCAGAGCAAGGCGGCCGGAATCAAACGGCGCATGTTTCCACCCTGACCGACGAGGCGTCCCCTCGCCTTACGATGACACGACGGACTTACGATCCATCATATTCAAGAATTATGATTTGATAATGTGATTGGTGTCAAGCGTATTTCGATGCCGCACTGCACTCAACCCTTGGTCGAAGCGAGATAGTCGCGGAAGGTGCCGCGCTCGTAGGCCCTCTCGCGCACGAAGCGGAACATTGCGAGGAAATGCGGCGGCTTGAGATAGCCCGGCGCGCGCGCCACCTCGCGCGCGAGCGGCTCCTTCGCAGAGACCCCCTCGGCCGATGGCGGAAAGAACTGGAACGTCGGCGTGAAGCGGATCGCGTAGCGCTCGGCGAGCTCCTTCTCGGCAAGCTCCTTGCCATCGAAGTCGATCACCTTGCGCGCGCCGAGCAGGTTGAGCTGCAGCACTTCGAAATTGGCACGGATGTAGTCCGTGATCTCTTGATCGGCAAAGTTCACCAGATGCGTCTCGCGGCAATACGGGCAGCCGCGCAGCTCCCACATGATCGCAAGCCGCTTGCCTTCCGACGCCGCGCTTTCGAGATCCTCGCGCAGGTCCAGGAAGCTGTTGAGAAACCAGGACTGGTGATAGAGCCCGTCGTCGCCGAGCGCCGCGTCGGCCTGCGCCGGCGCCGACGCCGGGCCGACGGCCGCAGCAGCAGAGAGCAGCGCAACCAGATCGCGCCGCGTCATCGTCCGGTTCGTCGTCATCAGCCTGCTCGCGCGCTTTGCCAAGTCCACTTTGCCAAGTCCACGGAATTTCGATACATGATATTCGAATAACAGAATGTGAAAAGGACATTCGATGCTGCGCCGCGTCATCATGCTGTCGCTCGTGCTGTCATGCCTCACGCATGGCGTCCGTGGGCACGCCGAAGAGAACGCGGACGTTGCTGCCTTCATGCGCTCGGCGATGGCCAGCCTGCGCACCGCCGCGAGCTATGGCCGCACCGGCAATGTGGGCCTGGCGCAGATCGAGCTCGACGACGCCCGGATCGCCTGGGGCAGGCTCAGCCGGCTCGCCGAGCGCTCCAATGCGCCCTATTCGGCCAAATCCTTTGCAGAACTGATCGCCACCGGAAACGATCGCCTGAAGCAGGCGGACGAAGCGCTGACCGCAGGTGACGGGGCACGCGCTGCGGCGGCCATTGCCGCGTTGCGCCGGTCGCTTCACGCCCTGAGGCAGGACGCCGGCGTGGTCGAGCTCAGCGATTGCGTGTTCGACCTGTCACCCGTCATGGACGCGTTGCGCAACGCAGCTGCGCGGTTCGCTGCGGGCAAGGCCGAGCCTGGCGAGGTCGTCCAGGCCGGCACAGCGCTGCGCGACCGGCTGCAACGCTGCAACGGCCTCGCCGCGCCCGACGTGGCGAGCCAGGCCGAGTTCCGCCGCCTGATCGACGGCGCCACGACGAGTGCCGGCGAGATCGGCCGCGCGGCGCGCGAGAGCGACGCCGGCCTGGTGCATCGCTATGAGATCGAACTGCAGTCCTTCGTCAATCTATTGGACTTCCGCTTCGGCTGATCAGCCGATGGTGGCGAGCGACGGAAAGCGCTCGAAGATCCATTCCGACATCCGCGGGATCACGCCGGCGAGAAAGGCCGCGCCGGTCAGGACGAGAAAGCCGCCCATCGTCTTCTCGACCAGGGGGAGATGCGGCTTGATGCCCTTGAGCATGGTCATGAACTGTCCCGTGAAGGCAGCGGCGATCAGGAACGGGATGCCGGTCCCGACCGAATAGGCGGCGAGCAGCAGCGCACCCTTCCCCACCGTCGCCTCCGCGCCGGCCATCATCAGGACGGCGGCAAGGACCGGCCCCGCACACGGTGTCCAGCCGAAGGCGAAGGCAAGTCCCATCACGAACGCACCGAGCAGGCCGGCCGGCTTGCTTCCGACGTCGATCGTCGCGCTCCGGTACAGCAGCGGGATCCGGAGCACCCCGAGGAAATGCAGCCCCATCGTGATGATGACGAGGCCAGCGAGGATGCCGAGCTGGCTGAGATGGCCGGCAATGAACCTTCCGAACACCGAGGCGGTGGCGCCGAGACCGACGAACACCAGCGAAAAACCGCCGACGAAGCACAGCGCCGTCAGCACCGTCCGCCGCCGCTGGGCCATGCTGGTTTCGCCGATCGCGTCGGCCGCCGAGACGCCGGCCATGTAGCACAGGAACGGCGGGACCAGCGGCAGAATGCACGGTGACAGAAACGACAACAGACCCGCGGCCAGCGCGGCGCCCAGCGTGACGTCGAGATCCATCTTTCCCCCCGGTCGGCCAGCGCTACGTGCCCGGCCTGCCGGGCAGGATTCGGAAATCGCGCACTAGTACATATTCGAATTTAATGATAGATTGGCCGCCAAGTCCAGAGAGGATCTCGGCATGACCAGCAGACGTGCATCGCGCGGATTCGCAACGCTCGCAGGAGCCGTAGTGACCGGCATTTGCCTCTCGTCCCCGGCGTTCGCCTCCGAGCTCGTGATGTTCGAACGTCCGGGCTGCGGCTGGTGCGCCCGCTTCAACGCGGAAATCGGTCCGATCTATGACAAGACCGACGAGGGGCGCGCGCTGCCGCTGCGACGGGTCGACCTTGCCAAGCCGCTGCCGACGGACCTTTCCGGTATCGATCCGGGAGCGTTCACCCCGACCTTCGTGGTGGTCGATCAGGGCCGCGAGATCGGACGCATCCGCGGTTATCCCGGCGATGCGTTCTTCTTTGGGCTGCTCGGCCGCATAATGAATGCTACAAGCGGGGCTCCGGCCCGCTCCTGACGCCAACCGAGGGATTCAGAATTCATGCCGCTGCCGAAGTTGAAGGACATCGAAACCTCTGCCGAGCTCGAGCAGATGATCGAGAAGGCGCGGGAAGCCAGCGAGATGCTGAAGGCACTGTCCCACGAGTCCCGGCTTTTGCTGCTCTGCATCCTTGCCGAAGGCGAAAAATCCGTCACCGAGCTCGAGCAGTTCCTGGGCGAGCGGCAGTCGACCGTCTCGCAGCAGCTCGCCCGTCTCAGGCTCGACCGGCTGGTCACGACGCGGCGCGAGGGCAAGACGATCTACTACAGCCTTGCGAGCGAAGATGTCCGCAAGATCCTGACGGCGATCTACGACGTCTATTGCGAGCCGGTCCGCAAGCGCCGCCGCTGACCGGTTGGCCCTCGCGGTCTCGGGCTTCGCATCGGCGCGCCCCGTAGCGGCGCAAGAGGTCTGGCGTCCCCGCCGCTCCTGGCGCACAATGCCAGGAAACCAACGAGGATGTCGGAGAGGAATGCTCAGCCCATCAGCACTGACGTTCATGTGTGGGCTCCTCGCGGGCGCCGTTCTCGGCGTCGCCGGTCGCGCCGGCCGCTTCTGTACGCTCGCGATGCTGGAGGACGCGTTCTTCGGCGCCGATACCCGGCGACTCAAATCCTTCGCTCTGGCGGCCGCGGTCGCGCTGGTCGCAACCCAGCTGCTCGCCAGCTTCGGCCTGATCGACCTGTCGCGCTCGATCTACTTGACGTCGTCCATTCCGCTCGGCGGCGCCATCCTCGGCGGCTTGTCGTTCGGAATCGGGATGGCCCTGGTCGGCACCTGCGGCTTCGGGACACTGGTCCGTATCGGCGGCGGTGATTTGCGCGCCATCGTCGTGTTTCTGGTGCTGGGCGTGTCAGCCCTGGCCGCGATGCGCGGGCTCACGGGATTCCTGCGCATCTCGCTGATCGAGCCGCTCTCCATACGCCTGCCCGAAACGATGACCCAGGGCATGGATATGCTGCTGTCGCCCGCACTTGGCTCATATGCGCGGCCGGCAACCGTTTCCGTCGCAGCGGTCGCGCTCGCGGCCTGGGCATTGGCCGACGGGCGCCTCGTGAGATCGCCGCGCCTGCTGCTCTCCGGCCTCGCCGTAGGCTGCGCGGTGGCGTTCGGCTGGTTCGCCACCAGCTGGCTCGGCAATGACGATTTCGATCCGGCGCGCGTGGCATCCCTGACCTTCGTTGCCCCGCTCGGCAATACCGTGCTCTACATCGCCACGCTGTCCGGCAGCCGGGCCGATTTTGCGATCGGCTCCGTCGCCGGCGTGATCCTGGGCTCGTTCGTCGCGGCAATGTTTTCGCGCGTCTTCCGCTGGGAGGCCTGCGATGATGCGCGCGAGCTGAAGCGTCACATGACCGGCGCGCTGCTGATGGGCACCGGCGGCATCATGTCGATGGGCTGCACGATCGGACAGGGCCTGTCGGCATTCTCGACGTTGGCGGTCTCGGCGCCGCTGACGATGCTGGCGATCACCTGCGGCGCACGTCTCGGCCTCGAATACACCATGACCGGCGAATGGCGCCCTGCCGTGCGCAACCTGCTGCGTCTGACATCGTGACGGCGGCTGCGCTCGCGCAATGTGCAAGCTCGCTCCCACGCCAGGGCAATGGGGTTGTACCGCAGGCAGACGGATTGTGGATTTCGCCGTTGCCTCAATACTTCAGTTCACGCGCTTCGCAGATTGTCTGCCGGCTCGCATGGTCGCCTGAGCGCCGTCCTGGTGATAATTCCCGGATCTTCCGATGCCACGCTTCAGGGGGAGACGGCACTGTCCTCAGCTGCACAGCAGCTCACAAACCAAAACTCCCGCAGCCTCGTCGGCTACGGGAGTGTCGGTCTCAATGGTTGCGGGGATAGGATTTGAACCTATGACCTTCAGGTTATGAGCCTGACGAGCTACCGGGCTGCTCCACCCCGCGTTAACTTGTGCGTCACCTTCAGAGAAGCGCCGGGCGGTCCTGGCAGACACCGAGGCGCTGCCGATCCATCCCAAAGGCTTCCTGAGAAGGCTTGAGCCCGTTGGCCTAGCCGGCCGTCGGGTGCGGGCGGTATGTACCAATGCGAGGCCGGTTTGGAAAGGCCTTTCGGGAAGTTTTTTTGCCGGATTGTGACACCGCCTCTCTCACGACTCACATCAGAAATTACCTCAACATTACAAATACATATGAGAGCGACCTATTTGCCGGCCGGGACCACGGCACGGCCCGGGCTGGGGACAAGGACAAGTTCTTCGGGGGGCGGCGGCAGGGACCGACGACACACACCCCAAATGGATTGGCTCCACGCTCGCGCCCAGCCGGCACAAAACCGACGCCGTGCTTGCCAAGGGTCCCGCAACGCGGCAGCTTTAAGCCAACCAGAATGACGGCCCTGCACGCGGCCGCGGTACACGCGAGGAGACGTCCATGGACCAGTCCCTGAAGAGCCCAGCCCTCTCGGCGCTCGACGACGCGTTCCACGCCCAGGTCGAGGCCTCCCGCAATGCGCCCCCGCCCGCTCTCGCGGCACGGCTGGACGGCCTGAAGCGGCTGCGAGCGATGCTGTCGGACAACGAGAAGCGCCTGGAGCAGGCGATCTCGGCCGATTTCGGCCACCGCTGCGCCGTCGAGACGACGATTGCCGAAACGCTGTTCCTGCAGGCCGAGATCAGGCACACGCTCAAGGTGCTGCCGCGCTGGATGGCGCCGCGGCGCATCGCCACCGCGCTGCAGTTCTGGCCGGCGCGCAACCGCCTGATCCCGCAGCCGCTCGGCGTGGTCGGCATCATCGCGCCGTGGAATTACCCGTTGCAGCTGACGCTGGCGCCAGCAATCGGCGCGCTCGCCGCCGGCAACCGGGTCATGATCAAGCCGAGCGAGCTGACGCCGCACTTCTCCGCGCTGCTCAAGGAGCTCATCGCGGCGAATTTCGACCCGACTGAGCTCATCGTCACCGGCATCGAGGACGGCGTCGCGGAGACCTTTGCCGCGCTGCCGTTCGATCATCTGGTCTTCACCGGCTCGACCCGCGTCGGCCGCATCGTCGCTGAGGCCGCCGGGCGCAACCTGACCCCGGTGACGCTCGAGCTCGGCGGCAAGTCACCGACCATCGTCGACGTCTCCGCCGACATCGACGAAGCCGCGGAGCGCATCGCCTATGCCAAGCTGCTCAACGCCGGCCAGACCTGCATCGCGCCGGACTACGTGTTCGTGCCCGAACAGCACGCGGACGCATTCGCGAGCAAGCTGCACCGGCACATGCTGCAGATGTTCGGCACCAACCCGGCCAATGGCGACTACACGTCGATCATCTCCGAGCGGCACTATGCTAGGCTGGAAGGATTGCTGCGCGATGCGATCGCGCGCGGCGCCAGGACGCTGAGCACGACCAGCCCGGAAGATCCGGCCTGGAAGAAGCTGCGGAAATTTCCACCGACGATCGTGGTCGGCGCGAGCGCGGACATGGCGGTCATGCAGGAGGAGATCTTCGGTCCGCTGCTGCCGATCATGACCTATCGGCAATCCGACGACGTCATCCGCCACATCAACGCCCACGACCGGCCGCTCGCGCTGTACTGGTTCGGCACTGACGCTGCGGCCCGTGACACGGTGCTGGCGCGCACCGTCTCCGGCGGCGTCACCATCAACGACTGCCTTCTGCATTTTGCGCAGATGAACCAGCCGATGGGCGGCGTCGGCGCCTCCGGCATCGGCCATTATCACGGCGAATGGGGCTTCAACAGCTTCAGCAAGTTGAAGCCGGTGTTCTACCGCTCTCCCTTCAACCGCATGAAGGATCTCTATCCACCCTACGGCGCCAGCATCGCGCGGATCGAAAAGCTTCTGCGATTCCTGTCCTAGCCAATCGTCGTTCCCGGGGCGCAGAGCGCGCCCCCAGGAATCCCGAGACGATCGGGTGCAGATCAAACTCTCGATTCCGAGTTCGACGCTCAGCGCAAATGACTTCGCCACCTGCCGCGCGCCGCCGGAACGACATTCGAACAACAAGCAAAACAAACATCAGGGAGAGATGCGTGACGGACGAGGTCGATTTCATCGTCGTGGGCGGCGGCAGCGGCGGCGCAACGGTTGCCGGCCGCCTGTCGGAAGATCCGGCGACATCCGTCGCGCTGCTCGACGCCGGGGGACGCAACGACAACTGGATCGTGACCACGCCCTACATGCTGTTCCTGATGGTCGCGGGGCCCGTCAACAACTGGTCCTTCACCACCGTGCCGCAAAAGGGCCTGGACGGGCGCAGCGGCTATCAGCCGCGCGGCCGCGGGCTCGGCGGCTCCTCCGCGATCAACGCCATGGTCTACATCCGCGGCCACCGCGCCGACTACGATCATTGGGCTTCCCTCGGCAACACCGGATGGTCGTATGACGACGTGCTGCCCTACTTCAAGCGCGCCGAGAACAACGCCGAGTTCAACGGCGCGTATCACGGCCAATCGGGACCACTGCCGGTCAGCCGGCTGCGGACCGACAATCCCGTGCACGACATCTTTCTCCAGGCGGCGCGCGAAGCGCAGTTTCCGGTCCGCGACGATTTCAATGCCGACACGCAGGAAGGGCTCGGGCTCTATCAGGTCACGCAGAAGAATGGCGAGCGCTGGAGCGCGGCACGGGCCTACATCCAGCCGCATCTCGGCAGCCGCAGCAACCTGCGGGTCGAGACCTCGGCGCATGCGTCGATGATCCTGTTCGAGGGCAAGCGCGCGGTCGGCGTCAAGTATCGCCAGGGCAAGGAGGTCAAGGAGATCCGCTCCCGGCGCGAAGTGATCCTCGCCTCCGGCGCGTTCCAGACCCCGCAATTGCTGATGCTGTCGGGCATCGGCGACGCGAGCGCCCTGGCGCGGCTCGGCATCGCCGGCGTCCACCATTTGCCGGGTGTCGGACAGAACCTGCAGGACCATCCGGATTTCATCTTCGCCTACACCTCCGACAACCCCAACTTCTCTTCCCTGTCGCCGAAGGGCCTGCGCCGGCTGCTGGCGGGCATCGGCCAATATCGCCGCGAGCGCCGCGGCGTCCTGACCTCGAACTTCGCCGAATGCGGCGGCTTCCTGAAGACGCGGCCTGATCTCGACGTGCCCGACATCCAGTTGCATTTCGGCATGGCCGTCACCGACGATCACGGCCGCAAGCGCCACGGCAATGGCTTCTCCTGCCATTTCTGTCTGCTCCGGCCGAAGAGCCGCGGCATGGTCGGCTTGAAGAATGCCGATCCGCTCGCCGCGCCGCTGATCGATCCCAACTTCCTGGGCGAGGCCGACGATCTCGAAACCATGGTGGCCGGCTACAAGACCACGCTGCGGCTGATGCAGACGCCGGCGATGCGCAGCCTCGGCAAGCGCGACCTGTTCACGTCGGATGTCAGGACCGACGACGACATCCGCGCCATCCTGCGCGCCCGCGTCGATACGGTCTACCATCCTGTCGGCACCTGCAAGATGGGCGTCGACGATCCGCTCGCCGTGGTCGATCCCGAATTGAAGGTGCGCGGAATGTCCGGCCTGCGCGTGGTCGACGCCTCGATCATGCCGACCCTGATCGGCGGCAACACCAATGCGCCGACCATCATGATCGGCGAGAAGGCCGCCGACATGATCAAGCGCGAGCTGAAAGGCTGAGACCGCTCGCCATCGAGGGAAATCAACCTGCCGATCAGCAGGGCCTCACGTCAGCAGGAAGCCGCCGTCCACCGTGACGACGCTGCCGGTCATGTAGCGCGAGGCGTTGGACGCCAGCAGCAGGATCGCGCCGTCGAGGTCGCTCTCGTGGCCGACGCGCCGCTGCGGAATCCGCTTGACCAGCTTCTCGCCCGCCGGTGTCTCCCAGACCTCGTGATTGATGTCGGTGTCGATGTAGCCGGGCGCCAGTGCGTTGACGCGGATGCCGCTCGCCGCGAGCTCCAGCGCCAGCGCCTTGGTCGCCTGCACCACGCCGGCCTTGGAGATCGCATAGGGCGAGATGAACTTGACGACGCTGAAGCCGAGCACCGAGGCGATGTTGATGATGTTGCCGCCGGTCTTGCGCGCGGCCATGCGCCGAGCTGCTTCGGTTGCGGCAAAATAGGCGCCCTTCAGATTGGCGCCGATCACGGCGTCCCAATCCGCCTCGCTCTGCTCGACCGCGAGCTTCTCTACCGCGATGCCGGCATTGTTGATCAGCACCGTCACGGGTCCGAGCGCGGCCTCGGCCGCATCCATGCCCCTGACGATCGATGCCATGCTCGTCACGTCCATCTCGACCGCGGCGGCGCGACCACCCCTTGCCTTGAGCTCCGCCTCCAACGCCTTGAGCTTGCCGGTCTGGCGTGCCGCGAGCGCGACGGCGGCGCCACGCGCCGATAGAACCCGGGCGAACTGCCGGCCGAGCCCCTGGCTCGCGCCGGTGATCAGGATCACCTCGCGGCTGACGTCGAACAGCTCGGACATGGTTCCTCCCACGATTGCTCATTTGTTGCGGCGCATTGATACAGACGATTTGAAGTAGCGCAAACCGGAATCGTTTACCGGGCCCGGCCTACAACCGCGGCGGAGCAACCATGAACGCTTTCGACCTCGCCGCTTGTGCCGCACTGATGGTTGCCGTCTACAGCGGCTTCTCGACCGGGCTGTTGCGCAGCGCCATCACGATTCTGGCCTACCTGCTCGCGATGCCGCTGGCGATGGGCGCGGTTGCGGCGATGAGCCCGCAACTGCGCGACGTGCACGGCACTCCGCTGGCACAGAACTGGCTGCAGTTCTTCGCCGCCTTCGTCGTCATCGGCATGGCGCTGGGCAAGATCGGCCGCATCCTGCTCGACGAAGCGATCGGTTCCGAGGCCGGTTTTGGCGACCGGCTCGGCGGCGCTCTGCTGGGCGCCGTGCGCACCGGCATGGTCGCGACCACGCTGGTGCTGGTGTTCGACAGGATCGTTCCCCCCGAGCGTCAGCCGCGCTTCCTTGAGGGATCACGCCTGCGGCCGATGCTCTCGCTCGCAGGCGCAAAAGGCTTCCGCTCGCTGCCTCCGGAGCTCGCAAGCCTGATCGACCGGCTGAAGCAGGAACGGCGCATCTGACGGACACGGCGGCGCCGCCTCTCCCGTCATAGCGAGCCATGCAATTCGGCAGAGGCCGGCTGCTCTTATCAGCGGCAATTCGGTTGGCTAGAATGCGCCCATCTTTCTTCCAGCCTCACTGACATATCGGAGTGATCAATCGTGGATCTCGGGATCAAGGGCCGCCGCGCCATCGTCTGCGCCTCCAGCAAGGGCCTGGGCCGCGCCTGCGCCATCGCGCTGGCCAATGAAGGCGTACATGTCACGATCACGGCGCGCGGCGCCGAAGTGCTGGCGAAGACCGCGGCCGAGATCCGCGCGGCCAATCCTGGCGTCACCGTCACGGAAGTGGCGGGCGACATCACCACGCCCGAGGGCCGCGCCGCCGTGCTGAAGGCCTGCCCGGATCCGGACATCCTGATCAACAACGCCGGCGGCCCGCCGCCCGGCGATTTCCGCAACTGGACCCGCGACGACTGGATCAAGGCGCTCGACGCCAACATGCTGACGCCGATCGAGCTGATCAAGGCGACCGTCGACGGCATGATGGCGCGCAAGTTCGGCCGCATCGTCAACATCACCTCGGCCGCGGTGAAGGCGCCGATCGACATTCTCGGCCTCTCCAACGGCGCCCGCGCCGGCCTCACCGGCTTCGTCGCCGGCCTGTCGCGCAAGACCGTGATCAACAACGTCACGATCAATGCGCTGCTGCCGGGGCCGTTCGAGACCGACCGCCTGCTCTCGACGGCAAAGGGCGAGGCCGAGAAGCGCGGTGTCACGCCGGAGCAGATCCTCGCCGACCGCGCCAAGACGAACCCTGCAGGTCGCTTCGGCGATCCCGAGGAATTTGGACTCGCCTGCGCCTTCCTGTGCGGCGCCAAGGCCGGCTACATCACCGGCCAGAACATCCTGCTCGACGGCGGCGCCTTCCCAGGCACGCTGTAAGACAGACTTCCTTGGGCGGTCTGGCGCGGAAACCTGCTACGCCGATCCCGGGCTTTCACCTCGCCCCGCTTGCGGGGAGAGGTCGGATTGCATCGCGAGATGCAATCGGGGTGAGGGGGGCTCTCCGCGAACGCGGTGTCTGTGGAGAGTCCCTCTCACCCCAACCCTCTCCCCGCAAGCGGGGCGAGGGAGCGCAGTGCCGGCGCAATAGGAATTCGAATCCAACTAATAAAGCTGTGAGTTCTGTTTGCCATCCGCGCTATGAATACAGCGACTCTGCCTTTCCGAACGACCTACCGCTTCTCGTCCTCGTCGCGCTGGCTTGGGCTCGACGAATCCGCCGTGGTGCGGCCTTCGGTCCAATCGATGCCGAACGCATCGAGGCCCTCCGCCAGCAGGTCGCCGAGCATCGGCTCGCCCAGCAGATAACGCGCGGTGTGGCGGTCGCGCTGGCCGGCGGCCTCGCGGCGCAGATCGTCCCACTCGTCGATATCGCCGTCGCCGCGGCCGAGCCGCATCAAGGCGACGAGATCGGTCTGCTCGTCCTCGGTCATCGCGTTGATGAAGCCGGTGATCTCGCGCACCACGGGATCATCGCCGCTATCCTGGAGCACGTCGACCATGTCGTCATCGACGGCATTCGAGCCGGATTCCTCATCGGTCGCCTGCTCCTTGACGTCGAACTCGCGCGCCTTTTCGATCAGGAAGGCGACCTTCTCGGGCGATATCGTCAGCTCTGGCATGGCGTTCTCCTCATGGACGGACTGCAGCAACGCCTGTTCCGGGCAGTTGATCCATTGCGCCGGAACAAGCCGCGCGGCATCGTGACCGGCATCAAGAATAGGACGAGGAAGCGCGCATGTCTTGGACGATCGGCCGGGTCAGGGTCACCAAATTCGTCGAGCTGGAGACCGTCGGCGGCACCCGCTTCATCCTGCCGCAGGCAACACCCGAGACGATCCGCGAGCTGTCCTGGCTCACGCCCGATTTTGCGACCGATGAAGGTCGGCTGAAGATGTCGATCCACACCCTGGTGCTGGAAACACCGACGATGCGGATCGTGGTCGACACCGGGCTCGGCAACGACAAGCAGGGCCGCAGCGTGCCAATGTGGAACAACCGCGCGACACCGTTCCTGGAGACGATGAGCGCTGCCGGCCTCCCGCCTGAAAGCATCGACATGGTGATCTGCACCCACCTCCATGTCGACCATGTCGGATGGAATACGCGGCTGGTCGACGGCCGCTGGGTCCCGACTTTCTCCGATGCGCGCTACGTTTTCGGCCGCACCGAATATGAGCATTGGCGCGATCACAGCGAGGCCGCCGACGAGACGGCGACCTTCGCCGATTCCGTGCAGCCGATCGTCGCCGCCGGACGCGCGGAGTTCGTCGGAAGCGAAGCGGTGATCACCGACGAGATCACCCTGATCCCGACGCCGGGGCACAGCCCGGGTCATGTCAGCCTGCACATCCGCTCGGATGGCGCGCAGGCCGTGCTCACCGGGGACGTCGCCCACCATCCCTGCCAGATGGCGCGTCTCGATTGGAGCTCGACGGTCGATTCCGATCCGGCGCAGGCGATCGCGACCCGGCGGGCGCTGTTCTCGCGTTTTGCCGACACCGAGACGCTGGTGATCGGCGGCCATTTCCATGCCGGCCATATCCGGCGGGACGGCGCCGCCTTCCGCTTCGAGGCATTACAGGGCAGCGGCGACGCATAGCCCGCAAGGTTGAATTTCCTCCCGCCATGCTCCATGACAGGGCTCTGGAATACCAGGGATTTGAGGGAGAGAAACCAATGAAGCTTGTTCGCTACGGCGAGAAGGGCGCGGAAAAGCCGGGCCTGATCGACGCATCCGGCCAGTTGCGCGACCTGTCGGCGCATGTGAAGGACCTCGATGGCGCGGCCTATGCGCCGGAGTCGCTGAAGAAGCTCGCCGCGCTCGATCCGGCCTCCCTGCCCGCCGTTGCCGGCAAGCCGCGGCTCGGCGCCCCTGTCACCGGCATCTCGAAATTCGTGGCGATCGGCCTCAACTACTCCGACCATGCCAAGGAGACCGGCAACCCGATCCCGGCCGAGCCGATCTTCTTCCTGAAAGCCAACACCGCGCTGTGCGGTCCCTATGATCAGGTCGAGAAGCCGCGCGGCTCGACCAAGCTCGACTGGGAAGTCGAGATCGCCGCCATCATCGGCACTCGCGCCAAATACGTCTCAGAGGCCGAGGCGTTGAACCACATCGCGGGCTACACGATCTGCAACGACGTCTCCGAGCGCAACTTCCAGATCGAGCGCCTGGGCCAGTGGACCAAGGGCAAGTCGCACGACACGTTCGGTCCCGTAGGTCCGTGGCTCGTCACCAAGGACGAGATTCCAGACGTGCAGAACCTGTCGATGTGGCTCGACGTCAACGGCCAGCGCCGCCAGACCGGCACCACCGCGACGATGATCTTCTCGATGGCGAAGTGCATCTCCTACGTCTCGCAGTTCATGACGCTGCTGCCCGGCGACATCGTCACCACGGGCACGCCTCCGGGTGTCGGCATGGGCATGAAGCCGCCGACCTTCCTCAACGTCGGCGACGTCGTCACGCTCGGCATCGAGCGCCTCGGCGAGCAGCACCAGGAGATCATCGAGGCGTAAGGCGCGATATCGACTTGTGAGTCATTCCGGGATGGCGCGTAGCGCCAGACCCGGAATCTCGAGATTCCGGGTTCGATGCTTCGCATCGCCCCGGAATGACCAGCCAGAGGACACTTCCGATGAAACTCACCTTCTCGCCCGCCTCGCCATTCGCCCGCAAGGTGCGCATCGCCGCCATCGAACTCGGGCTGATCGACCGGCTCGAATTCGTGCCTGCAGCCGTGGTGCCGGGCCAGGCCAATGAGGAGTATTCGAAGATCACGCCGCTGAAGAAGCTGCCGGTGCTGATCCTCGACAATGGCGACGTGATCCTGGATTCCTACGTGATCGTCGAATATCTCGACGAGCTCGCCGGCGGCAACAAGCTGATCCCCGCTTCCGGCCCGTCGCGCTGGAAGGTCAAGAGCGAGCATTCCATGCTGCAAGGCATGCTCGATTCCATGCTGCTATGCCGCTACGAGGCGATGGTGCGGCCCGAGGGCCTACGCTGGCAGGCCTGGTCCGACGATCATTGGAACAGGGCCTGGATGGGCATGGCGCGCTTCAATGCGCAGCCCGACTTGATGACGCGCCCGTTCGACATCGTCGCGATCGGACTCGTCTGCGTACTCGGCTATGCCGATTTCCGCTTCGCCGATTGCGGCTGGCGCAAGGCATTTCCAGCACTCGACGCGTTCCACAACAAGATGCTCGAACGCGAATCGGTGAAGATCTCGGTGCCGCCGGCGGCTTGATCCCTGAACAGGAGCTGCCGTGACGCTGACGTTCTCGGTTGCAGACACGACCATTCATCGCATCATCGAGCAGGAAACCACGTTCCTGCCGGCGCGTGAGATGTTTCCCGAGCTGACATCGGAGATGCTGGCGGCAGAGCGCAGCGCGCTGCAGGCGGCCGGTGCCCTCGATGCGCAGGACACGCTGATCCTGTGCTTTCAGTCCTACGTGGTGAGGACGCCTCACCACACCATCCTGATCGACAGCTGCATCGGCAACGACAAGCCGCGCGCGCGGCCGGTCTGGAACATGAAGACCGACGACAGCTACATGCTTGCGCTTGCGGCCGCGGGCGTATCGGTCGACGACATCGACGTCGTGATGTGCACGCATCTGCACACCGATCATGTCGGCTGGAATACGCGGCTCGACAACGGCCGCTGGGTGCCGACCTTCCCGAATGCGCGCTACGTGTTCGCGCAGCGCGAATATGACTACTGGGTGGCGCAGAATGCCAAGGCCGAGGTGCCTCCATTCGCCGACAGCGTGCTGCCGGTGGTCGAGGCCAAGCGCGCCGACATCGTCGGCGACGCATTCGCGATCGGTGATCATGTCCGGCTGCTGCCGACGCCGGGCCACACGCCCGGCCATATCGCAGTCGCCGTCGGCAGGGGCAGAGACGATGCGGTGTTCGCCGGCGACCTGATCCACACGCCGCTGCAGCTCAGCTTTCCCGAGCTGTCACCGAGATTCGACGTCGACCCGGCTCAGGCCGGGGTGACGCGCCGCGCCTTTCTCGAGCGCTATTGCGACACGTCGACGCTGTGCTGCACGGCGCACTTCCCGTCGCCCTCGGTCGGCCGCATTACCCGCAAGGGCAACGGCTTCGCCTGCGAGGCGGTCTGAGACACGGGCGCGGCGCCGGTCACCGCGCCCGTCAATCGAACAGGCTCGGCGTATGGTTCACCGCGGCGCCTTCGATCGCCAGCATCTTCAGCTTGGTCTCGACACCGCCATTGGCGGAGAAGCCGCCGGGCTTGTTGCCCGCCGCCAGCACGCGATGGCAGGGTACGACGATCGGGCACGGGTTGCGCCCGAGCGCCTGGCCGACCTCGCGTGACAGCTCGACTCCCCCGAGCTGCTTGGCGATATCGCCATAGGTCAGGGTTCGGCCCGGCGGGATCCGGCGCGCGATCTCGTAGACGCCGCGCTGGAACGCGCTGACGCCGTCGAGATCGAGGTCGACATCGCTGAGATCATCCGGCTCTCCGGCAAGCAGCGCCGTGATCCGCGTGATGGTGCGCCGCACATGCGGCGGCGGCTCGGCTTCGCCGATGCCTTCGTAACGCTGCTGCATCCGGATGCGGATCTGCGCGACGCCGCCCATCGGCAGTTGCACCGCATTGATGCCGCGCGCTCCCCATGCGATCGCGCAAGCGCCGATCGCGGTCTCGAAAATTGCAAAGCTTTGCTCTGACATGACGGACTCCATCGCCGCTCTGCCCCGTATCATCTGCCAGTCAACTTAGGCTTGGAGAATGTTGCGATCCACCCGGATTCTGCCAATGTCGACAGCGGAAGCACCGTGATGTCCATCGGCAGGCCGAAAGGATGGGAGCACGGCGCAGGGGCAGCCCGGCGCAAAGAGCGGGCGCCTCATCCGAGGAAACCAAGGCGAGGGAGACGGCCATGAAGCTGACGCCGGAGCAGATCGCATTCTTCAACCGCGAGGGCTGGCTGTTCCTGCCCGAGCTGTTCAGCCCCGAGGAGACCGCCTTTCTCGCCCGCGAGGCCGAGGCGATCTATGCGGCTAACCGTCCCGAGGTCTGGCGCGAGAAGAGCGGCGCGCCGCGCACGGCGTTTGCCGCCCACCTCTACAACGACGCCTTCCGCGTGCTCGCGGCGCATCCGCGCATGATCGAGCCGATCGAGCAGATCTTCGGCGAGAAGGTCTACATGCATCAGTTCAAGATCAACGCCAAATCGGCCTTCACCGGTGATGTCTGGCAATGGCACCAGGACTACGGCACCTGGAAGCGCGACGACGGCATGCCGGAGCCGCGCGCGATGAACATCGCGATCTTCCTCGACGAGGTGATGCCGATCAACGGCCCCTTGATGCTGGTGCCGCGCAGCCAGCATGCCGGCGACCTCGAGGCGTCGCATGATCTCGCGACCACGTCCTATCCGTTGTGGACCTTGGACGAGGCGACGGTGACGCGGCTGGTCGCGGAAGGCGGCATCGTCGCGCCGACCGGAAAGCCCGGCGGCATGCTGATGTTCCACGGCAATCTTGTGCACGGCTCCGCCGGCAACATCACGCCTTACCCGCGCAAGATCGTGTACCTCACGCTCAACGCCGTCTCGAACCATATCCGCACCCCGACGCGGCCGGAGTACATCGCGCATCGCGACTTCACCCCGATCGCGATGCTTCCGGATGACGCGCTGCTGAAGCTCGCTCGCGCGAAAAATCGCGAGGCGGCGGAGTGAGGCTCGCACTCCACCATCTAACAGGTCGTCATGCCCGGGCTTGACGAGTGAGTATTGGCCGCATCGACCTGCGTCGAAGAAGCACTGGATCTTTCAATGAACCTCCACGCCCTCCTCCAAGCCCGCGCCGCCGCCGGCAAGCCTGTGCGCGTCGCACTGATCGGCGCCGGCAAGTTCGGCTCGATGTTCCTGGCGCAGGTGCCGCACGTCGCGGGCCTCGAGGTCCCCGTCATCATCGACCTCGATCCCGAGCGCGCCCGCGACGCGTGCCGGACGGTCGGCTGGAGCGCCGAGCTGATCGCGCGCACGAATTTCAGCCCCGACGGGTCGAAGGCGACGGGTGAGGGCATTGACGTCGTTGTCGAAGCGACCGGCAACCCTGCTGCCGGCATCCGCCACGCGCGCGCCGCGATCAAGGCCGGCAAGCACATCGTGATGGTCAATGTCGAAGCCGACGTGCTGGCCGGACCGCTTCTCGCGGAAGAGGCGCGCAAGGCGGGCGTGGTCTATTCGCTGGCCTATGGCGACCAGCCGGCGCTGACGGCCGAGCTCGTCGACTGGGCGCGCGCGACCGGCTTCCACGTGGTCGCGGCCG